>CAYGVY010000306.1:0-2014 GCA_964353435.1 uncultured Thermoplasmatales archaeon
CGTGTCTGAAAAAATATAATTCCGATATCACCCGAACGTTTCTTTTTGGAAGAGCAACCGAGCAACAGAAAGAGATGTACAAAACAGTACTCCAGGCACAACAGATCGCCTTTGATGCGATAAAACCTGGGGTCAAAGCAGGTGATATTCACCATGCGGTACGTTCCTTTATTGATTCAACGAAATTTAAAGGAAGATTTATTCATTCCACCGGACATTCCCTTGGTCTTGCAGTTCACGACGGGCCTGGATTTGCCCCAGAAAATACCATGGAGCTTCAAGAAAACATGGTCCTTACCGTTGAACCAGGCGTCTACCTTCCAGGATTTGGGGGAGTACGAATTGAAGATGACGTCCTTATAAAAAAAGCTGGAATGGAGCTTCTTACAAAAAGCCCACGCGTCTTCATAGAACTAGAATAGAGTATCTTGTGCTCTTTATTCTTTATCTCGCTTGTATGTCCAGTTGATCTCAGAATTAATTTTCTTATAGAGCTCTGCTCCTTTCTCCAGTGTTTTTTTCTCGTTGAGAACCTCTAAGGACTCATCCGCGAGAATCTTTAAGACTTCCCGGAGCTCTTTCCTATTTGCTTTTAACAGTTCAATACCGACATGCAACAGCTCATTAATGATCTCTGAAATATCTTCTCCTTCTATCGTAATGTTAATTTTTACCATCCATTTCCCTCGCTTTACATACTCCCTTTATTACAAAATATTGGTGTCGCATCCTACCATGAAGACCACCACTTATATAGTTTTTCATAACATTAATTTCATGTCTTTTTTGTCAGGTGAAACAACATAATAGTACCGTACCCTATTTCTCTATTAATGTACATAGCTGCATACCAGAAAAACCATATATTCCTTCCAGAAAAACATAGACTACCAACTATACTCTTTTTCAAAGCGTATTTCTCTTCGAACGTCTCAAATAATAATTCTTAATAATGAGTTGTTCTTTCCATGGTATTATGGTGGGTGACCGAGATCCTGTTGTCAACCGCACAGAAACAATCGCTGCAGTGACAACCGTATCACTGGTAAGCTTGGGTATACTCCAGATTATTCTCGGGGAAACAATCTCTCGTAGTGTTGCGCTCACTGCAAACGGTATCGACTGCATCGGAGACGGGTTTGTCTCAGGGGTTGTCTGGGCAGGGCTTCGATTCTTCAAAAGACCAGCGGATCAGCGATTCCATTTCGGCTATTACAAGGTTGAGAACCTTGCCTCTATCGCTGCAACGATACTCATGTTTTTGTTAGCAGGATATATCATTCTTCGATCCTACTATCAACTAGTAAATCCTCAAGTCGTCCAACTTCCGCTCATTGGCGCGATCGTGGCATTTATTGCTGCGCTGGTTGCTATCGGTCTTGGTGTGTATAAAATCATTAAAGGCAAACATACGAACCTGAGCTCCGTGAAACTCGATGCCATTAACACCATCAAAGACGGGACAACGTCATTTCTTACTGTTGTTGCGTTACTGCTTTCATCCTTCGGGTATAATATTGCAGACCCGTTGATTGGGTTTATCATCGCTGGTATCATCGTCACCATTGGGTTTGCTGCCATCAAAGAAGCAGGGTACATGCTTGTCGATGCTTGCGACGGCGATTGTCTCATGTATGGTTTACTCATTAAAACCTATGCAGAACGCGTGAAAGGAGTACAGGCTGCTCAGGTCGTTCGGCTACGAAGAACTGGTCCTGTTATTCAAGGCGAGCTTGAGATTACCGTTCCAGGGGAGATGTCGGTATTGGAACTCAATAGAATACAAACAGAGATTATCCGGGTATCAAGTGAAAAAATCTCAGAGCTCGAACGATTAACTATTACTGCAGTACCCCTCGAAAAATAAGAAAGAATGAGGCTGGGGTTTTGCCTCTTTTTAGATTTTTTGTAATCGTTGATGGAGTTTTACGACCGCTTCCACCGCTGCTTTTCCTCGTTCGATGCGGTCTTCTGCTTGGAGCCTGGTCATCCCTGGACCAGAAATCCCAAGACC
>CAYGVY010000307.1:0-1996 GCA_964353435.1 uncultured Thermoplasmatales archaeon
GAGGACACCTGCATGGTGGATGTCGCCCGATATTTCCTTGAATTTCTTCAAGATGAATCCTGTGGAAAGTGTCTCTCGTGTCGCGAAGGAACCAAACGAATGGCGGAGATTATCACCGATATTACGAAAGGACAAGGTAAAGAAGGAGACATTGAACTTTTAAAGGAACTGGCTACGACCGTAAAAGATACCTCGATGTGTGGTCTTGGTCAGACCGCTGCAAACCCAGTACTGTCGACGATTAAGTTTTTCCATAATGAGTACGAGACCCATATCATGGACCGGAAATGTCCTGCAGGGGTCTGTCGCGATTTGTATATCTCACCATGTCAGAACGCATGTCCAGCTGGTATGAACGCACCAGGATATATTTCATTAATCGGTGAGGGACGTTTTACCGAAGCACTCACACTCGCATTAGATACCAATCCATTCCCCTCAGTATGTGGTCGTATTTGTGATCATCAATGTATGTTCAAATGTCGCAGAAATCAGATTGATGAACCAATTGCGATCAGATCACTCAAGCGATTCATTGGAGATTATGAGGAGAATGGCATTGATTATCCTGCAGTAAAACAACCGAATGTCACAATGCCGTTTAGGGTTGCGATTGTTGGTGCTGGACCAGCTGGTCTGAGTTGTGCGTATTTCCTCGCCAGGTTGGGATATAAACCAACGGTCTTTGAAAAACTCCCAGTCGCTGGAGGGATGATGGCGGTCGCAATCCCTGAGTATCGACTGCCAAAAACTGTGTTACAACGAGAGATCGACAACATAAAGAAACTAGGTGTCGACATTAGACTGAATACACAGGTTGGGAAAGATATTACCATTTCTCAGTTGTGGTCACAAGGATATCAGGCGTTTTTTGTCGCTGTTGGAATGTATGGTGATAGAAACCTTGGTATCCCTGGGGAGAATCTGGAAAATGTGATCCAGGCGGTTGATTTGCTCTCTGATATTAATCTTGATAAACCTGTAGTGTCACCCGCCGGCAAGAAAGTAGTTGTCATCGGGGGTGGGAATTCAGCGGTAGATGCCGCTCGTACAATGCTTCGCATGGGTGCAAGCGGCGTGACAATCCTGTATCGTCGAACTAGGCGAGAAATGCCAGCATATAAAGAAGAAGTAGAATCAGCAGAACATGAGGGAGTAATAATCAGATTCCTGACCGCTCCTGAGAAAATCTTTGGTGAGAAAGGAAAAGTAAAAAGTATCGAATGTATTAAAATGAAGCCAGGGGAGTTTGATACCGAAGGGCGGCAGAAACCCATGCCGGTGAAAGACAGTAATTTCTTCGTTGATGCTGACATTGTGATTCCCGCGATTGGGGAGTTCTCTGATGTGTCTGGGTTGTTTACTGGTCTTGATGTAGAGACGAACCGTGATGGGACCATTAAAACTGATAAACACGGAAGAACCAGTATTCCTGGGTTATTTTCTGGTGGTGATGTGGTCTCAGGTCCTGCAACAGTTATCAACGCGATTGCATCTGGGGAACGCACCGCGGTTACCATTGATCAGTATCTGACGAAAGATAGAACTAGGAAATATCCCTGGCGGGAGCATAAGAAAGTTGATACGTTTTTTGACCCTGAAGCAGAACCAGTAAGTTACCGAATGCAGAAGCCAAAGACACTCTTGCCTGAGGAACGGCGAGGTTGTTTCGACGAAGTTGAATTATCTTTCACTAAATCATTTGCGATGAAAGAAGCGAAACGATGTCTCCGCTGTGACCTTGAACTTGAGTTGCAAGAAAAACTTCAAAAGGAAAAACCACTGGAGGTGTCGCGATGATCGAGATGACGGTCGATGGGATTCCTGTGCAGGTGGAGGAAGGGTCAACAGTGCTTGATGCTGCACGATTCTATGGAATAGAAATTCCCACGTTATGTCATCATGAGGGATTATCTCCATATGGCGCGTGTCGTTTATGTGTTGTTGAAATTGGGAAAGGCGAAAACGCGAAACTGGTATCTTCGTGTACATATCC
>CAYGVY010000308.1:0-1975 GCA_964353435.1 uncultured Thermoplasmatales archaeon
TAAGGATATGTTTTTAAAGAAGTAACCCTGGGGTTATAGTAACGTTGAAATGAAATCAGTCTCGTAATCTTTTGTTATATCTGTTATGAAAATTATTTACCTCGAAACATTTAAATGAACCAATAGCATAATAAATCATAAGAAAATCCATTATTTAGGGGAGTAAAGGACTTATGCGCAAAAGTTGGGTGAAAAAGGCTGTTGTTTTTGGAATAATCTATTTATTTGTTGGAACAAGCATGCAATGTTCGATACAGAGTTTCTCAACTTTACAACCATCTAGGGCATTAGCTACAAATTCTCTTGGTCATATCTCTTTTGATAAAAACACAAAATATTACGCAGTGATTTGTGCCTGTTCAAGATATGAGAACCCGAAATATAACCTACCACGGTTCTCCCCTGCACCAGATTCAAAACTAAGGGTGCTATATGATGCTCTCTTACAAACAAAAAATTGGGATAAGGAAAATATTATATTGCTTTTAAACGAGAATGCTTCCAAACAAAAAATAATTCATGCTCTTGAAATGATGTCCACTATGGTTGGTACAAACGATATATTTCTTTTTACGTGGAATGGACACGGAAGCGAGGTACCTGATATTAATGGGGATGAAGCACAATGGGATCTTAATGATACGTACGATGAGGTAATCTGTCCCTATGATACAAATAAAATAAAGGGTAATTTTACAAATGTCATAACAGATGATGAACTCGGTTATTATTTCTCCAAAATCCGGGGAAAAGGAAAATGTCTTATTTTTGAATCCTGTCTCAGCGGTGGTCTTATTGACCAAAAAACATCGAATACAGAAGGGATAGAGAACTATCGCGTAGGAGGAGAACCAACACTATTTGAAACAGACTTCTTGCAAGACATAAACCATCCAGACACAATGGATGTTAATGGAAATAACACCATTGTTATGATGTCAACGCTTCCTCAGACGCTCGGCCTTGCAACCTACTCAACACATTCACCGCTCCTCTACTCTGTTGCTACGATGATTAATAACAGCGAGAAATATGATAAAAATAACGATGGATTTCTCTCAGCTGAAGAGATATTTCGGATAGCAAAGCCTATGACATTAATCCAATCATCATTCTTTTGGATACCTTTTTGGGTAAGTTCGTATCTCTTTTTCAAATTCGATTTATACAAACTGTACTCTTTTTTTCTACCTCGTTTTCTACCTCGCATTATAAAATTATATCATCTCTTTGATACTATTTTACCTAAACCAATGCTATCAGGATCCTGTCTATTCCTATTGTTCTACATGGATCAACAAATCTTACTTAAACTCTGTACCGGTCATTATTTGTTAAATTGGCCAAACATGCAGGATGACTATCTCGGTGATCTACCCCTCGTACAACTATAGATCTCCATTCTTTTAGTAATATGTAGTGTATCCCACGGATTACATAAGACACCCTCATCCTTTTTTCTTTTTTTTATAATCGATTAACACAAAACATGAGTTTAAAACCGTGTTAATGCTTGACCTATGACAAGGTATCCATCTTTATATATCTATCATTTTAAAGAACAACCATAAGAAGAGACTATTAATAAAGTTGTTACCAAATTAGTAAATTAAAGTAATCAGTCTTTTAACAGGTCTTCTCCGCCTTCAAATTGTTGTTGGAGATTGGTATAGAGGTCTTCGATACCGAAATAATTCTTTTTTGAGGTCGGAATAAGTCGTGTGTACCCACCAATCTGTTTGATAAGATGAAGTATCTGCTCGCTCAGCTCTCGATGTACGGATGCTTCTTCGCTACAAAGCGCCTCGTAGATTTCATCAGGGTCACTTGACCATCTTTGAATAAGCTCTAATTCTTTTTTTGAGAGTAAATCTGCTTTACTGAGGATATTTATTTGTGGTTGACTTAAGCGGAAGTTCGTGGTGATCGCAAGCAGTAGTTGTGAGACAAACCCTGATGCTGTTTTTGCCAGCAT
>CAYGVY010000309.1:0-1966 GCA_964353435.1 uncultured Thermoplasmatales archaeon
TTGGCACAGGTTTATGTCCTTCAGGTAAAAAACATGGTTTTTTAGCATATTGGCCCCAGGGACGTATGGAACTTGTGAAACATTTGAACGAAGGTCGAATTAAACCCACAGAAAAACTAATTGAGATTGCACATTCTTGTACTCTTTGCGGTATCTGTGATAAGCAGTGTAATTTTGCCACGCAATTGAGACCAGAGAAAGTCGCCCGGGCATTGAAGGAATATGTCGATAATTTAGATAAGGAGAACTTTCAAAGTATTCCTGAGGATGATATTCTCCGAGGACTCCGTGAAATTGTTGGGGAGAAATGGGCGACCAATGATCCCATTATTATTTCTTCCTATGTGAGATCAATTATTCCTCCAGATGTAGAATTAAATTTCTATATCGTCATGCCAGAAAACACCGAGCAAGTATCAAAGATTATAAAATACGCAAATAAACATAACATCCCTTTTCTGCCACGAAGTGGTGGAACAGCTTTATCCGTAGCTACACCGACAATACTCTCAAATGCCACGAGCTTGGAACAAGGTATTGTCATCGATCTCTTGCGACTTAACAAGCTTGAAATTCATCCTGAAAGTAGCACCGCAACCGTCGGTGCTGGAATAACTTCCTTTGAACTGCAAAAAGCAGCCTATAAGCAAAAATTAAGGGCAAATGTTGCAGAAGCAGGGGCTCATGTCTGTGCTAATCTAGCTACAACTGGAATTGTCACTACTTGGGGGAATACCTATGGTTGTTTTGCAGATAATTTTATTGATCTCGAACTCGTGGATAACGACGGAGACGTTAAAAATCATCGGGATATGGAAATATCAAACCCCTATACGACTGAACATGGATTTACGAACATATCGCTGAGTCCATCATATATCATCACCGAAACAACAGTAAAACTATATCCTGTTTTTGATGATGAAGAAGCAGTGTTCGTCCCCTTCGATAACCTCGAAGACGCTCTTGATATGATCATGAGCCTTGGGAAACGTGGTGTAGGGTTATCGCTCGCCGTTCTTTCCTATAAATATCTCGCTGAATTTATTTGTCCAACACCTCAGATTGCTAAAGACTTTGAAGATATTTGTAAAAACTATCTGAAACTGAGATATGTAGTCGATGTTATCTGCAATAAAGATGATAAAAAAATCGTAGAAGAAATGGCAGAATACACTATTGATCGCTCCATGTTGAAAAATTTAATATTGGGTTCACCGAAACTTGCCTCACTGAAAGAGAGTGAATTCATGAAGATACTTTCAGAGGAGGAAGATCCTCTGAGGGCTATCTTCGCAGGTCCTATGAGAACACATTTTGAGAAAGGCTTGGATGCCTCACCTGAGCAATTAGCCAAAGTGTATGATAAAGATTTACAGGATTTTTTCAGAAAGATCTATTCTAAACCTGAAATGACGGATGTTGTTTGGCTTCACGCATTCCGAATATTACCTTCGCGATTAATGAGACAGCGGATGGCGATGGGTCCTGGAGGGGCGGTATGGGCAGGGGATAAAGATCACGTCCTGAAATGGGTTCATATGTTTGCAGAAGTTGGAGATAAATATCACTTGGAGCATGCACTTGGTTTTATTAGCCCGTTGGATAATGGGAAGTTTATCTATATTGAATATGATTATTTTTATGATCACAATGATCCTGAGGTTGCGGATCGGATCAGTAAAACATTACTGGAAACAACAGAGGGATCCCTTGTACTTGGCGGTATATTTACCCTTATTAATTATCTTTTTAAAGGTATTTATCGGAAAGAACATGTTCTGTATCCTTTGTTGAATGGGTTAACGAAAGAGGAACAACGTATGTTTCGGGACGTGCTTCATTCGGTATTAGGAGAGTTCGAGGAATGGTAAAATTTTTGTCAGAGGAATGGATTGAATTTGGTAAAAAGTATATGCTTGAAAAGGTTAATCCGGAAAAGGACATGAATAATGTAACCACCTCA
>CAYGVY010000310.1:0-1966 GCA_964353435.1 uncultured Thermoplasmatales archaeon
ACAAGGTCTTTTGCCATCTGATGTGCAGGGATGAACGCATGGTTTTCAGCAACCATGAGCTTCACGCCAGCTTTTTTTGCTGCTGCAATCATCCTATCCGCGTCTTTCAGTGTCGTTGCTATGGGCTTTTCGACGAGCACGTGTTTTCCCGCCTCTGCGGCTGCAACAGTTACTTCCGCATGGAGATGATGGGGTAAACAGATATCCACAATGTCGATGTCTTTGCGCCGTAATAGTTCGTGATAGTCTGTACATGAAGACGCTTCGTACATCGAAGCATTCGTTTCTGCACAGTCTTTATCTTTATCACAGATGTCGATAAGCTTAGTTTTATCCTTCATCGCATTATAGCATTCTACATGGAGACAGCCAGCAGAACCCATACCTATAACAGCAACGCCAACCTTTTTCAAAGAACATTCACCTCGGTAATATTGGAATTATTCAACAGGTATTTAGAGACTTCCAAAAAATGCAATTGTTTTCTATAAAAAATTTAACTCTTGTTACCCTTTCCAAATATATGGTGCAGCTGGTGTCAGAATTTTAAAAACCTCAGCATACGGCCTTTTAATTATTTTTCCATCTTCTGCGTTTTGCTGCTTTGTAAGTTCTGCGATTGATTCCCCAAATTGACTTTGATGTTGACAAATAGCTTTTAACTTTAAATCGATAGTATCAGTTATATCAACCCAGGTATCAGCAGTAAAGGGTCTAAAAAGAAACATACCCTGCACGAGATAAGGTTCTGCATTTAGTTCAGTGTTGAGAAGTGGATGATGAGCAATACCTGCAGCTTCTACAGACATCATACCTGTATGTCTGTGGTCCCTGTTACCTTCATAAAGTCTCCATGGATCATGAGTCATTACAATATCTGCTTTTGTTTCCCGTATTACATTAACTAATTTATTTCTTAATTCCAGAGTTGATTCAAGACCCTGATCTAGATAATCAAGGTATATTACTTTCTCGACACCTAAAATTTTGGCTGCCTTATTTTGCTCTTCTTTTCTTATTTTTATGAATTTCCATGCCGGTATATTTGAATCGAGGGTTCCAAAACGACCATCAGTAACCGTAGCATAAAAAACCTTTTTTCCCTCATTTACCAATTTTGCGACGGTTCCCCCAGCAGCTATATCTGTATCATCATGATGAGATTGAATTGATACCACATTTGAAGCATACATAAATATATCTGGTAATCCTGTTTTTTTCATAATCGTCACTTTTTTTTTATTCTATTATCTTATTTTTTATGAATTGAAAAACACTGTCTTATATTATATAATTTTTCTACCTATTGTTAAAAATATAATAAAATTTAATTTTTTAATAAAGATTAGTTGGATTGGTATAATTCAATATTTATACCATCAGGGTCCCTTAAGAAACAGATCCAAGCACAAGTAGTACCCTTTATGGGTTTATCAATATCTACCCCTTTCTTTTTCAAGTCCTTGAATGTATCATTGACATTATCGACTTGTAACCCAATGTGTTTTAAACCAATGAAATTAGGATTTGACAAATCCTCTTTTTTATCTATTGGATTTTGAAATTGAATAATTTCTAATTGTACATCATTTAATTGTAGAATAATTGCATAACCATCCCATCCTGGTTTAGTAAATCTTTTCACTTCATTAAACCCAAAGTTTTTTTTGTAAAAATCTGCTGATTTCTCAGAATTTTTTACCGTCATTGCAATATGATTTATCCTCATGATTTAAAGGTTAGATGAATAATATATAAAAAATTTATGGTTAAAACAAGGTTTTAATCAAAAATGTTTTTTTATTCCATAAATTAATTTTGTTATATATTATCAAACATCTTAAAACATATGATAAAAAAATCCATCAGTTTTAAATATAGTTAAAGATTTAATATGTCAAGCCACAGGGGTGGTTAATTGATAGAAAAAAAAAATAATGAAAAATTAATAGTAACAGTAACTCTC
>CAYGVY010000311.1:0-1962 GCA_964353435.1 uncultured Thermoplasmatales archaeon
CTCATCATATCTGCGTACCCTGCTTCAATCAACTTATCCGCAATTGCAGGACCAACACCAGGTAAATCACTGAGGGGTGACCCATTCACCTTATCTTTTCCCATAAGAGCTCCCTTTTGTAAAGAGAAAAGAGAAAGATGTTTATAAACATGTGGTCAAGAGGACTGAAAGTATAGAGTGGCTTTGTCCTAAAAAATTGTGAAACACTCATATGTTTGACATTTCTGGATGGTTGTTAAACTCTGGGAAAACCGTTAATAATCCTAAAATTCCACTTTTACATGATTCGTTCGATCATTTCTAATACAAATCCGCTGTCATCGATAACGTAGCGTGCGATACCAATCTTTTTTGCGTAATTCCGCATTTTTTTTACGGAGAGGTACCGCTCAAACGATGATCCTTTCTGAATGACATCAAGTTCTAAGACAGCGTCAGCGAGTCCTTCCATTTTCCGCTCAAACAATTCTCCATGTACTCCTTTCGTCATTACGATAAGCAGAGCACCTTTATTCTTTAGGTTATTCACTTTGATAGCGAAAACGGTTCTGAGTACATCTTCCTGGTCGTATTGGCTGAGGAAAAAATCAAGGGAGTTGATAATAATAATTCTATTCAGAGCAACATCTTTTGTTCTATTCGATAATATCGCTAAAAAATCTTCACTGGCTGTCGCTGTTGACGGCATCTCCGTTGATCCAAGCTCGATGAGTTCTTTGAGTTTCAATTTTGATCGCTGTTCATAGATGCTGATTCGTTTCTGTTCGCCTTTCAGGACATTTAAATAGTATTTTTCTGAGATGTCGACAAAATCTATTTCTGGAATTGGCCAGTTAAACCGGTGCATGGTATCGAGAATTTCATCTTTTGTTTCTTCAGTGGTGATATAGGTGACAATCCCACCTGATGCAATCTGTTTGACAAGAATCTCGATGCTGCTGCCTGGACTGCCTAGAAGAACGACCGTGAATCCACCGGGAATTCCCCCCTCAAGCAATCGGTCTAACTTGTCGATTCCTGTACGGATGAAACCTTCTTTTTTTTGAACATTGGTATCAATGAACGCTTCTCGTGCCATTATCTCAGGCGCCGTCATCTTTTTTCAAAGTGGTGAATACACGTTTCACTCGTTCACGTTCAAATTTATCTTTCGCTGATGCATGGGTCTTAAATATAAATTCTGGCTGATCCGCTGTCTCTGACCCTTTGATTAAGAGTTCTCCTTTTGGGAACGCGCTGAGAAACAGACCACGCATGAATCCGTAATTGAAGAGTGATGCAACCGTGCTTTCTTTATGTATTTGTTTAAGGGGATCTCGATTCATAAATGTTGTTGCAACATCATGTGAAATCTTCGTGAAGGTAAACTCTGTTCCTAGAGGTTTAAACACGTCTTCCTCTATTTTCTCTCGCCATCCTTTGATGGTCCAGTCCACTGATTTCTCTTTTACTCTACATGCATATAGTCCTCTGCCGAATGCTTCACCAGTCCGTATCACCGTCTCTATGTTTCCGTGATCCGCTTGGGTTTTTTCTAACGCTGCATGAAATGCGCTGTCTCGCCATTTCATTATTTGCTCCTCTTCAGATAAATCCTCTTCCCAAGAAATGTCTGTGTTTGACTTTTTTTCAGTGGCTGGTTGTTCCATAGTTCCCTTCTCTAATCAATAAATGAGTCACGCAAAACAATGATTTTATCGTTGAGCTGGATCAGTTTGTTTGAATCCATCTCTTCTTCAACGAGAATGGAAACAACATGGATGTTTTCTGCCCTACTTCTGTTCATGACTAGTGAAATGAATTCTCTGATGATCTCTGGATCATTATATATTATCAGGGCGCTAAGCGAGTCGATGACGATGTACTTATCCATATCACGTTTCTGGCTTTTGAAGTTGTTGATTATCTCCAGGATTAGATTTTCCAGCATCACCGGGCTTTCAAGAAAGATGCAGTTGCTGG
>CAYGVY010000312.1:0-1957 GCA_964353435.1 uncultured Thermoplasmatales archaeon
CCCTGCACGAGCAACACAAGAACAGTTCATTCATAATAAATATTTAGGTTGAAACCGTCCAACAAATTCTCCATCCAAGGGAATTAAAATTCAGATATATTTATAAACACGAGAGAGAATTAATATTCCTCGTTGGGGGAGACATCATTCCAGAAAAGGAACTGTGGAACTCACGGCTCGCGTTCGTCATGGCGGCAATCGGCTCTGCCGTCGGACTTGGAAACGTCTGGAGATTCCCCTATATCGCTTATACAAACGGCGGAGGCGCTTTTCTCATCCCGTATTTTGTCGCCCTGTTCACCGCAGGTATCCCCATGCTTATTCTTGAATTCTCCGTGGGACACTGGAGCAGACATGGTGCACCAGGAGCATTCAAAAAAATCGGGAAAAAATGGGAGTTTGTTGGATGGTGGAGTGCACTGGTCCCCTTTGTCATCGTCGCCTATTATGTCGTGGTCATGGCATGGTGTTTCGCGTATATGATCTTTGCACTTGATCTTCGATGGGGAATGAACGCAGAACACTTTTTTCTCACCGATTTCCTTGGAGTCACCAGTGGTCCATTGGTGCTCGGTGGTATCCGACTTCCGGTGTTATTAAGTTTGATGATTATGTGGTTCTGGGTCTTCATCATCCTCTACAAAGGAGTACGAAGAATAGGCAAAGTCGTCCTCATCACCGTACCACTCCCCTGGATCCTCCTTATCATTCTCACTATCAGAGGGGTAACCTTGCCTGGTGCAATTGAAGGTATCAGCTACTACCTTACCCCAAACTTCTCCAGACTCACTGATGTGAACGTCTGGCTTGCAGCCTACGCACAAGTCTTCTTCTCCCTTGGCGTTGCACAAGGCATCATGATTACTTACGCAAGTTTTCTTAAAAAGAAATCAGATATCTCCAACAACGCATTCATTACTGCGTTCGCTGACACCGGGACATCATTTCTTGCCGGGTTTGCGGTGTTTAGTGTGGTTGGGTATCTAGCAATGTCGCAAGGGATTGGTGTAGACCAGCTAGGAATCGTCGGTCCGTCGCTTGCGTTTATCACCTATCCTACTGCGATCTCACTGTTCCCTTTCGCCGTCGCCCTGTTCGGTGCTCTGTTCTATATTGCATTGCTTACGTTTGGGATAGACTCTGCGTTTTCCATGATAGAACCAATGACAACAGGGATACAAAACAAATGGAGGATTACGAAAGGAAAAGCAACCGCAATCATCTGCCTTGCTGGTTTTCTTGCTAGTCTTCTGTTTACCACCGGCAGCGGACTTTACTGGTTAGATATTGTGGATCACTTCGTCTCAAACTTCGGTCTGGTGCTCGTCGGGCTGGTAGAATGTTTGGTCCTTGGATGGGCGTTCCGTGTCGCAGTCTTTCGGGAAAACGCGAACAAGACATCAGATATCCTGATCGGGCGATGGTGGGATGTGCTCATTAAATACGTGGTTCCCTGCATTCTCACGATTCTTCTCATCGCAGCGGTCTATGAAAATATCGTACGACCATATGTACAGCCATGGTGGGTGGTCATTCTTGGCGGTGTTCTCCCCTGTGTTGCAATCTTTTTAGCGTCGTTTGTGTTTATGAAACTGAAAGGAAAAAAGGAAGAGGCCGCATGAGTGGTTTATCGCTCTCCGCTATCATCATGCTGATCTTTGGGGCTGTCGTCTGCTACGGTGGTGTTGCGTATTTTTTGTATCGAGCGATGAAGGGAAGACGCAGATAATTTTTACTAATTCGTTTTTACCCGGAATGTTTTAAATGCCGGAAATGATTTCAGTATGGCAGAGAGGTGATAGGATGAGTCAGGGAAAATACATTGGAGTACTGACCAGCGGTGGTGATGCTCCGGGGATGAATGCAGCGATACGCGCGGTCGTACGAACCGGGATTTATCATGGAAACACGCTGTTTGGAATCAAACGTGGATATCAAGGAATGATCGAGGGGGACA
>CAYGVY010000313.1:0-1953 GCA_964353435.1 uncultured Thermoplasmatales archaeon
ATTTCTGGGAGAAAAGCGTTCCAGAAGCCCTTTGAGGATGGTGTGAAACTTCTTCATGCGATTCAAGATGTCTACCTGTGTAAGGATATCACCATCGCTTAAAGAAAGACAATTTTTTTCTCTTAATAGCGGGTTTCTAACATTCCTTTTAGAAAAGAAACGTGTTTGATGCTTCCTTAGTAAATGAGTACTGCTTTCACACCTCTTGCTTTTCGGATTGTTGAAAGTAACGTACCTGGGATTTGTTTTTCGGTGATGATGTAGAGTCGTGGTTCTTCAGTGAATTCAAAGTCATCGACGATTGCTTGCCTAATGCTGATGTTGTTTGTTGCGATGATGGTTGCGACATCAGCAAGTATTCCTGGCATGCTCGGGTCTGCGGGGATGATTTCGATGACACCCCATTTCATGTGCGGTGCGACTTCTTTGAGACGACACGTTGGTGCAAGGTTAGAAAAAATTTTGAGAAGTTCAGGTTCTTTTGTGATGACGTCTCGAGTCGCGGTAACAGCGCGACGGTCGACCTGGAAGGCTCGCGCGATTTTTGAATCAGCAAGTTCAATGGAGCCGCAGTAGAAATTGTTGTTTTGTATTTTCACTCCGTATTCGAGCATTTTTTGTGCGATTTTTTTTCGTTGGGGGTAGGCGTTGAAGTAGTGTTCGATTTGCTTCCACATGGTATAAATTAGTACATTGAGAGTATATAAATACTGTCCTTTTTTTCACCCTATAATGTATAAGAATATACATTGACGTACAAATTTAGAAACATTTATATACTCAAAAACAAATAATATCAACTATGAAGCGAACGAAAATCCTCCTTGATGAAAATGATATTCCAAAAAAATGGTACAATATCCAAGCTGATCTCAAAACACCCATGGACCCCCCGCTCCACCCGCAAACCAGACAACCCATCGGTCCAGATGATCTCAAAGCAATCTTCCCGATGGAACTCATTAAACAGGAAGTCAGCAGAGACCGATACATTTCCATTCCATCTGAGGTCAGAGAAATCTACCGTATCTGGAGACCATCCCCACTCTACCGAGCACGACGACTTGAAAAGGCGCTCAAAACACCAGCAGAAATCTATTACAAATGGGAAGGTGTCAGCCCGGCAGGGAGCCATAAACCTAACTCTGCGGTCGCACAAGCCTACTACAACAAAAAAGCAGGCATCGAACGACTCGCCACTGAAACCGGAGCCGGACAATGGGGATCAGCCCTTGCGTTCGCCACTCAACTCTTTGGACTCCAATGTCGCGTCTATATGGTGAAATGTAGCTACGAACAAAAACCATACCGGCGAATCCTCATGGAAACATGGGGTGCTGAAGTCTTCCCTAGTCCAACCACGCTAACTAATGCTGGTAGAGAAATCCTTAAAAAAGACCCTCAAACCTCAGGAAGTCTTGGGATTTCCATCAGTGAAGCGGTAGAGGATGCAGCAACCCATGACAATACAAACTATGCGCTTGGTTCTGTACTCAATCACGTGGTGTTACATCAAACCGTGATTGGCTTAGAGCTTAAGAAACAGTTCGAACTTATGGACAAATACCCGGATATCATCTGTGGATGTGTCGGCGGTGGAAGTAATTTTTCTGGAACGAGCTTCCCTTTTGTACGTGACAAAATCCTAGGGAAAAAACCAGATCTAAAAATCGTCTCTATCGAGCCACTCGCCTGTCCTTCCCTCACCGCAGGTGAATACAGATATGACTACGGCGATTCTGTTGGTCTCACACCCCTTTTAAAAATGTACACACTCGGTCATGATTTTGTCCCCTCTGCTATACACGCAGGAGGATTACGATATCATGGTGATTCACCGTTGCATTCCAAACTCACCAAAGAAGGATACATGGACGCGCTCGCCTACAATCAACAAGAGGTATTTGAGGCAGCGATGTTGTTTGCACAAACTGAAGGATTCATTGTAGCACC
>CAYGVY010000314.1:0-1938 GCA_964353435.1 uncultured Thermoplasmatales archaeon
AAAGCATGTGAACTTGCAGAAAAACGAATGACAAAAGATATTCCTTATATGAAAACACTACGCGATCTCCTCATAAAAAATATATTACAAATCGAAGAAAGCTACTTGAACGGTCATCCAGAGAAACGTCTAATGAACAACGCGCATTTTCGATTCACGGGGATTGAAGGAGAATCCCTCCTCCTCGGATTAGATGAACAGGGCATTGCGACATCGACAGGATCCGCGTGCTCATCTCAGAAGCTTCAAGCATCTCATGTACTGCTAGCAATAGGGTTAGACCCAGTTCAGGCACATGGATCCCTTCGGATATCTCTAGGACGAGAGAACACCAAAGACGAAGTTATCTATGTCTCTAAAGTAATCCCTCAGATTGTTGCGAAACTGCGGGTGATGTCTCCTTTGTGGAACCGGTAGGATATGAAGAAAAAAAAAGCGGTTTGTTTGATCTCTGGTGGTCTTGATTCCGCTGTGACTGCTTTTATCGCAAAAAAACTGGGGTACGACCTGTATGCACTGTCGTTTCGCTATGGGCAACGTCATACAAAAGAGCTTTCATGCGCAAAGAAGATTACAAGAGCAGTAGGTGCAAAAGATCATATTATTTTTAATATCGATCTTCAAAAATTTGGTGGATCTTCTCTTTTTACCTCTTCGTCTCGTCATATTAAGAATCATGCGTTGAATGACATTGGAAAAACAATCCCATCAACCTATGTTCCAGCGCGAAATACAGTTTTTCTTTCACTCGCACTTGCGTATGCCGAAGCCATTGACGCGGTTGCAATCTTTATCGGTGCAAATGCCGTGGATTATTCGGCATATCCTGATTGCAGACCAAATTACATTCGAGCGTATCAGCAGCTGGCCAATCTTGCAACAAAGCGGGGAGTGGAAGGAAAACCGATTCGTATCAATGCACCGCTCTTACATCTCACAAAAGCTGAGATTATTAAAACAGGCGTGAAATTGAATGTTCCTTTTGCGGAGACTTGGTCGTGTTATCGAGGAGAAGTCACAGCGTGTGGTCACTGTGATTCCTGTCTCCTCCGCCTTAAAGGTTTTCAGGAAGCGGAAGTAAAAGATCCTATACCATACAAAACTATTCCGGATTGATATCTTAAATAATGCAGCGAGTGCACCTTGGTATAGAATAATTCTACTATAACATTTCTTCAGTGATTTTTCATAAATTTTCATACCACTTTTATTCTCATTTTATTTTTGAAGAATCCTATAAATTCTATACTTATCAGCTCTGTTGAATACAATTCTATACTTCTCTTTACAGTAAGAAGTAGTAATAAACGAAAATAAATAGTCTCTGTAAGCGGCAAATTCTATTATTGCCACAGGAGAGAAAAAAAGGAAATCCTTTCTGTATAGATTGAATTCGCTGTAGGAAAATTTATTAATACGTAACAACTCTTTTATAGCTAGTATGGTGAGAGAGAAAAAAAATAAAATATATAATATTGAGAAATTACATGAGCTTATAGATAGTGCATCTCTCCCTAAAAACAAAAATACTTCGTCGTATAATGATAAAAACCTTGAATTTGTATTAAATCGATTATCTGATGAGCAATCAAAAAGCAAGAATAAAGTTACATCATCTAATTTGATACATACAAAAGCTGAGAGTTTAAAACCACGTGTGGTTGTCCATAAACGAGAAGATATTCAGAAAAAAGAAGAAAGAGTTATTCAGATAGAACTAGGACCAAAGGCAATAAAAAAACAAAAAGAACATGCTATCGTGAGTTTTACTCCTCCAAGGGAGGATCTTTTTGCTAAGGAATCTCTTTACGAGATTGAAAAGGTTGCGTTTCTAGAAGAAGAACCTATGGAAGTGAAACCAATAGATATATCGAAAGAATCAGAGGTTCAACAAGAATTCATTCAAGTGGTATCCGACTGGCAGCATAAAGAGAAACA
>CAYGVY010000315.1:0-1919 GCA_964353435.1 uncultured Thermoplasmatales archaeon
CTTTTGGTACTAATTTGTTCATAATTTTATTGTAATAGTTTAAAATTTAATAATCTTTGTTTTTTCTCTTGCTATTATTGAAATTCTTTTTTCGATTTCGCCCAACTCCTATTTATTTCCTGCGAACACGACTTTTGTTTCCAAACATTTATATTGACCATCATATTATAAATATTTATAGGCTGTTGATATTCAGGGAGGACTAAACATATGAAAAACAGATTAGCTTGTGGAAGCTTGATTTTTAGAACAGTACTATCGTTTCTCAACTTCATTACATTAATACAATCCAAAAAAAAATACTAACGGATAAGTTATCATGATCGATATCAGTAAAAAAAGTTGGCATAAATACTTCTTATTTGGTAGCTTGTATTTCTCAGAAGGATTACAGTGGTCACTTACCGCAGTGATTATTCCTATTTATCTTTTGGATAAAGGATTTTCATTACCATTAGCCACCCTTGTTGCTGGAGTAGGGGGAGCACCATGGTACCTAAAGTTTGTATTCGGTCCGACCACTGACTATTTCTATCAATTTGGTAGAAAACCATTTATTATTGTGGGGGGATTACTTGGAGCTATTAGTCTTTTCGTTCTTATTTATATTGACCCTTTATCTTTTCTCATACCATTTGCGCTCTTTTTGTTTCTCAGCCATCTTGGCATCATATATATGGATGTATCTTGTGATGGATGGGCGATTCAAATATCAAAGGAAAAGGAACGGGGAAAAGTAAACGGTGCTATGTGGGCTGGAATTTTTACTGGTATGGCTGTTGGGACCTCTGTGATTGCTTCAATAGCACAGGTCTATGGATATGGTATGTCCTTCCTAGCAGGTGGTAGTATCATTCTCGTACTTATGATATATCCATTTCTAGTAAAGGAAGTTAAAATATTAAAGAAACGTCCAAAAATCGCTTCACTTCTTAAAGAGGAATTTAAAAAAAGGACGACACAGCTTATTGCCTTATTTGGCATAGTAAGTGGAATCGCTTCTGGGCTAATACTATTTGTGATTCCATTGTATATGAAAACGATTTTACAAATGGATGTTGGCCAAATTGGGTTAGTTACGACAGTATACACTATTACCTTAGGCATCGGCGGATTACTTGGTGGCGCCCTGGCGGACAGATGGGGTAGAAAAATGGTTTTATTTATTTTTATTAGTGCGAGTATTGTTACAGCTGCTCTTATATTTGCAAACACCTGGCAGATATTTGCTGTAATATATGGAGTGATTGGTTTTTTTGGCGGTGGTTGGATGGCAGCTTCATGTACTTTGGTGATGGATATTACTAATCCGAAGATTGGTGCGACTCAGTATTCAATTCTTATGAGTATCACTAATTTTGGTGAAGAAGGTATAGGAACCATCAGTGGTTCTTTAGTTGTTCTGCTTGGCTTTGGTCGTGTGTTTCTTTTTTCTGCTTGGATGTGTGGTCCTGCATTATTAATATTATATTTTATTAGGCTTAAAAAGAAAGATCTATATTAGAATATTACAAGGAAGAGAAAATGGATAAGAAATTATCTCAGTTACTAGTATTTTTTCTCTGTGGTATTTTACTCACTGTACTATTTACTGGATGTATTACTGAGGAACAAAAACCAGATGAATCTACAGAAACAATAATACCAGAAGTACAATTGGACCAACCTTCTGTTCTTCCTGATTGGAGCGATGGAGAATACCATGATTACTCTGGCACCATGGAAATGCTGAATGGTTTCAATGACAAATACCCTGATTTAGTAGAAGTTTTCTCAATTGGTAAGAGTGTTCTTGGAAAGGATATTTGGTGTATCAGGTTAACCAATGAGAAGAACAATACGATAAAATCGTCTTGTCTTATTGATGGGTGTATCCATGGGTATGAATGGGAAGGAGGAGAGGCGTGTTTGTATCTTGC
>CAYGVY010000316.1:0-1915 GCA_964353435.1 uncultured Thermoplasmatales archaeon
AAATAAACAACATTTTACAGAGATTTGGGATAAAATTGGGAAAAAATCAAATAAAGAATAGACGACATAGAAAAAGGTGAAGAGTAATATGAATGAAACTCCGATAAAGGAAGAAAAAATTCCATCATACAATAAAAAAGCAATCCCACTCCTGATAACGTTGGTTATCGGTGGTATTGTTTTAGGAATGATATTATCGAATATTTTTGTCACTGAAGCAAATGACAGAATACAACATTTTGCTGACGAATTTGGTTCTTATGTACCTCCAGATTTTCCCTTTAGAGTTACACCACTTACTACCTCTGAAATATTCCTCCCGACGCTCGGTGTCATTGTTGTCTGTATCAGCATATTCCTCTTAATCGGTCTTATTGCTGTGTATTTCAAGGTCTTCGTGAAAACAAAATCAAAGTACATTGCAGGTTTGTTGTTCTTTTTGGTCCCCTTATTTATTGAATCAATTTTTTTAGTAAATACTTTACGTTCATTATTTGTTTCTTCAGCAATCCCGTTTGGCCATGGTATCCGTGAAAGTATTGGATTTGAATTCGGAGGCTTAGGTCAGATTCTGGTGATCGTGTCGTTATTTGAAAGCATTGGATTAAGTATATTGTTGTATCTCAGTACCGAATAAAGAGAAGAATTCTAATCTACCAGTATGTTACTGTTCTCTTCTTCATCCCGATGTTCCTTTTATTTCTTCGGTAACTATTTAGAATCTTTCTTGATAATAAAATCGTACACAAGAAACATCTCGATATTACGGGGATTCTATGACAAGTAGGCATTTCGAAGAAATCTCCTCTGCATTAAAGCAAGAGCTACGGAAATATAATCAACCGGTTGTCTCACGATCCAAAAAGGAGATTACCGACACACCGTTTGTGACGTTGATTTCTTGTTTGCTCAGCCTGCGAACCAAAGATGAGGTCACGGAAAAAGCATCACGACATCTTCTTATAAAATACAACACACCTGAAAAACTCGTTCAACTATCAAAACAACAAATAGAATCACTCATCTATCCAGTAGGTTTCTATAAAACCAAAGCAAAAAGAATCAAGGAAATCTCACAAACACTCCTTGACAAATACCAGGGGAAAGTACCGGACAAGTTTGAGGAATTACTCACTCTTAAAGGAGTCGGTAGAAAAACCGCAAACATCGTCATGGTCTACGGCCATAAGAAACATGGGTATCTCCCCATTGACACCCATTGTCATCGGATCCCAAACAGATTTGGCTGGATTAAAACCAAAACACCAGAAGACACAGAGCATGCCCTCAAAAAAATTCTCCCTTCAGAATATTGGGATGATTTCAATGATTTATTTGTCACGTTTGGACAAACAATTTGTGTTCCTATCTCACCGTTCTGTAGCCGTTGTCAAATTCAGCAATATTGTAAGAAAGTTAATGTGAAAAGTAGTAGATGAATGTTTAGAATTTCTTTGTTTGAATAAATTTTTCTATTTCAGAGACCGTGATTTGTTTATTCGTTGCCATCATGTCCACGAGTTTATCTTTTTCAGCCCAATTCTCATAATATTTCTTTTGTACTTTGTTAAGACTAAAAGCGATACCTTTGCTTTCCGCAAGTTGCTTCAACTGGTTTTCTGTTAATTCATTTAAGAGTTCTTTCTTGATCGACATTCTTATCCCATCCTACCACCCGGTATCCGAAAACAAGCATTTATCTGTTTCGTTTCAGTCAACACACACTCACCCGTACAATGAAATCGAACCGATTAGTTTATTAATAGCAAACGCAATTCTATTTCAACTAAGTGGAATGGGATGCTGGATGGAGAGAAAGCAGTTATTTCTCCAGAGATGTTAAAACCTCTTATTATCAGGTCGCTTCGGAGAAGTAGCGTGCGAAAGAAAATCGCAGATTACCTGTTTGAGATTA
>CAYGVY010000317.1:0-1910 GCA_964353435.1 uncultured Thermoplasmatales archaeon
TTCTGATTATTCATAGTAGTGCCCCTTATCATATTTTATGGTTGCCACCCCCTTCTTAGGATAAGAGGAAAAAAATATCTCAAAAAATGGAGGAAAACAAAATGAAAAAGAAAATAATAGGAATTTTTGTTTGTACGCTGTTGATTGCAACTACTGTATTACCAGTAGTAGGAACAATGAATGTCGGTAGTATAAAAGAGAGCACGGAGAAAAATGCTGATTCCAATAATTCACCTAATTCTTACGATAGCAAACTTCCACTACAAAAGCTACTCATTCCTTTCTGGATACAATCTTATATTGTAGATGAAGATTGGAACTACTGGTCCAATTCACCGGAAATGTTTAATATGAATAGTGGTAATGTTGGCATTGGAACGGGGCCCTCAGCTTTAGATGCAAAATTGGTTGTGAGTGGAAGCTTTGATTGGATGCATCGGATATTAACTATTTCAGGTACTCATACTTCTACTTTAGGTGAGAGCCAAATTAATTTTGGAATTGATGCCGAGGGAATTTGCCATAACCCCCCTTCGAATTGTCCAGGAGCGTTTGTAGGAGCAAATTTTAGAGCGTATACTCCTACTACTTGTAACGCGAATATAGGTACATTAGGAGGTGTGAATGCTAAGGCTCGACATGCTGGGAGTGGAACAGCAAATGTCGTTTATGCCTTAAAAGCGACACCTGATTGTTGGGGTGGCATTATAACAAATGCTTATGGGATTATAACACAAGTTTCGACACCGATTGGTAGTGGTAATATAGGCAATGCTTATGGAATTTATATAGATGATAACACAGGTCATATTGGCAATAGCTATGGTCTTTATCAAGTAGGAAGTAATGATATAAATTATTTTGCTGGTAATGTCGGCATTGGGACGACAAGTCCAGCAAGGGCACTAGATATAAGTGATGTAATGAGGTTAGAGCCTCGTTCAACCTTCCCCTCTGGTGCAAGTGACGGTGATTTGTGTGTCAAAGGTACACTTGGCAGCTATCATTGCTATTGTTATTTGAACGGCGGTTGGAAACAGTTAGATTAAGAAGAAACGGACACTTAGAAAATCCATTGGTTAAACGTGTATCACGTATCTCCCCTCTCTTTTCTTCTTTTTTCTTTTTTTATCATTTTGATTCGCACAAAAAAACCATTGAACTCATGTTTGTAAACCGTGTTACTGCTTCTGTTTCTAAAGATATGTTTTTAAAGAAGGAATCTTCTTCAGATACCAATAACTCTCAATCATTATTTCATTCTATGACAAAAAATGAAATGTAATACAGAATTTACATAACAACAAAATCATTATAAATAAATTGACTATGTGATGTGTTAAAAGTAAATAGAGTGGATGGAGAGATAGAAAATGGATTGGAAATCTCGATCAGCGTATGTTTTTATAAAAACAACAAAAGGAAAAGCAGATCAGGTCTGGAAACAGTTTCATAACTGGGACAATGTCATCGGCTCATGGATTGTCACTGGAGACTGGGATGTAATTGTATGGTTTGACGCCCAAGACTGGGATACTGTTCATCGATGTGTCTCAACAATAAAAAGCTGGAACGAAGTCGACCAAACAAGCTCACACATGGTGTATTCTGGCCATAAAACCGATACCTGGTGGTGGGAAAAACCTGCTGGTGCATGGATGTTAATTAGAGAAAAAAACCTTGATGACACTACAGAGAAAACAAAAAAATGGAATTGGATTACAAGCGGTGCGAGCATTCCTGGAGATTGGGATTATATCTCATGGATCCAAGGAGAAAACTGGGAAGACGTCTGGAATCATGTACTACAAGTAAAAAAAGAGGATTGGGAAACATCTACATATGTACCGGTTAAATCTTGGTGGAATGAAAAATGGAAATCGCAGTGGTGGTAAACACTGCCTTTTTTT
>CAYGVY010000318.1:0-1902 GCA_964353435.1 uncultured Thermoplasmatales archaeon
CAGAAGAAATGAAGTATTTCATCAAGAACGCGTTTGACCAATGGGGCACCAAATACATTCTTTTAGTCGGGGGAAGAAACGGTGGAATCATGCAAGAAAAATGGTGGGTCCCGGTTCGGTACACTAATCTAGACGATGGTGCAAACTACGAAGGTGGCTACCTTTCTGACCTCTACTTCGTAGACCTGTATGATGCAGGTGGGAACTTTAGTAGTTGGGATTCTAATAACAACGGCATCTTCGCAGAATGGAACTCGAATGGGAAAGATATCATCGATATGTACCCGGAACTCTCTATTGGTCGACTAGCATGTAAAAACATCGATGAAGTTAACACATTGGTAAACAAGATTATCACCTATGAAACCACAACCGCGGGACAAGAGTGGTTCAAAAAAATGGTGGTTGTCGGTGGAGACTCCGCACCTATCCAAGGAGACCCCTACTACGAAGGTGAAGAGGAAAACAAACTCGCATTAGAATATATGACAGGATTTGACGGTGTCCGTCTCTGGACGTCCAATGGAAACTTCACCGGCCCTCAAGATGTTATCGATGGAATCAGTGCGGGCTGTGGATTTTTATTTTTCGATGGACACGGCAACCCAAAGGGCTGGTCTACGCATCCACCGAACAATGAGAGTGTCTGGATCAGTGGATTGACGGTGGATGACATGCCAAATCTGAAAAATGGTGCACAACTCCCGGTCACCGTATGCGGTGGCTGTCATAACGGTCAGTTCAACACTAGTTACTTGAATATTATCAAAGGTATTTTACAAGACGGTTTAAAATATTTTGCATATAAGGATTCGTTGGGGAGGTTTTGGTACAACGAGTGGATTCCCGAGTGTTGGGCATGGAAACTCCTCAGTGTAAAGAACGGTGGAAGTATTGCGACCATGGCATACACCGGACTTGACTGGTTTGCAGAGGGAGACTATAACGACGATGGAATCCCAGATTGCTGCCAATTCTTCTCAGGATATACGAATACGCAGTTCTTCAAAAATTATGGTGTAAATAATATGACAATCCTTGGCCAGGCGCACACCCAAGCACTTATAGATTATCTCAACGCGTATCCACCAATGCTGGAGAAACTTGACTGTAAGACCGTACAAGAGTTTGTTCTTCTCGGTGACCCCAGTCTGCAAATTGGAGGATATTCGTAGATGCAAAATTTATACATAAAAAAAAATAGGGGATAGCATATGAATAAAAACCTTGCCATCGTAATCGTAGTAGTTTTAATAATAAGTGGAAGTGGAGCTGCCACATCTTCGTTCACAGACCAAAAAATTTTAGAAAAAAAAGATACACTCTCGTTTTCGTCGGTTCAACTTCTTGAGGAAAATGACTATACCAATGTTGGTCTTTCTGAAGCAACCTCGTATCTGACGGCCCCTGGTGGTTATGCATTACCGGTCGTGACTCGCGTGTATACGTTCCCGTTCCTGACCAAAATTACGGATGTTGTTGTCAGTTACTTAGAGATTCAAGAAAAAACCATTTCAAAATCATTAGAACTTGCCTCTCAACCGATCGCAGATAACACTGAGGGATCAAACCTAGTATCTCATCAATCGACATCCTTCAAAATCTACCCAGAAGACTCATATAGTTATCATATCGCTGCAGGACGAGACGGTGATAACCTAGTGACGTATCTTGCGGTTCATTTGTATCCTGTTCAATATCTTCCATCTGATAACACTCTCCGCTATGCCCAGAACGCAAAGATAAGTATTATGTATACACTGCCAGACGTAAAATCAACAACAACCTCAGATCAATACGAACTTGTGATTATCGCCCCTGAGGCTTTCTCAGAAGCATTACAGCCACTTGTCACCCATAAGATTAGCAAAGGTATGACAACAAAACTCGTAACCCGGGAGG
>CAYGVY010000319.1:0-1902 GCA_964353435.1 uncultured Thermoplasmatales archaeon
ATATTTTGTACTTTTATTTCTATCATATAGTATCACTTTCCATTAAATAGTGCAGTGTCACAGTTTTTAGGTGGCAAAACAAAGAACAATTACATCTATTAAAATAGTTCCCTCATGGTATGCTGGCTACATAACATGTTTTTCAGCATCTTTTTTATACTACTAGTCCCGTTCGTTCAACAATGGTTGGTTTTTTAAAGAAAGAGATGATATGAAATTATAGATTTGGAGGAGGTGATCTGTTGTGAGTATACTATCTGCCGTAGGAAACACTCCGCTTGTAGAATTTACTAATTTGAATTGCGGTTCAGAAGCAAGAGTTTTTGGTAAACTGGAAGGTGCAAACCCAAGTGGCTCTGTTAAAGACAGGCCCGCCTATTATATGATAAAGAAAGCAGAGGAATCAGGGGAGTTAGTTCATGGTAAGATAATACTTGAGGCGACATCTGGCAATACTGGGATTGCCCTTGCGATGATAGGAGCGGCGAAGGGATACAAAGTTAAGTTGATCATGCCAGATTGTGTTAGCGTTGAAAGGCGACGTATTTTGGAAGCCTTTGGCTCAGAGGTCGTACTTACTGCAGGGAATGATGGCACTGATGGTGCGATTCGAAAAGCACATGAATTACTGGAGATGGAACCTAAAGAGTATTTTATGCCTAATCAATTTGATAATGATAATAATGTTCTGGCACATTACGAGACAACAGGACCTGAGATTTTCGCTCAAACCAAAGGCAAGATAGATGTTTTTGTTGCGGGTATGGGGACAACTGGAACATTGATGGGTGTAGGAAGGTATCTTAAAGAACAAAAACCTGGTATTAGAATTGTCGGTGTTGAACCTGCAAAAGATCATGCCATTCAAGGGCTTAAAAATATGGAAGAATCCATCGTTCCAAAGATATATCACCCAGAGATTGTCGATGAGAAGATCACTATCGAAGATGAAGAGGCTTTTGAAACAACAAGACTCCTTGCTAAAAGGGAGGGGATCTTTGTTGGTATGTCCAGTGGTGCTGCGGTAGCAGGAGCTTTACAAATTGCGAAGCAGATAAAATTTGGTACAATCGTTGTAATTCTACCTGACCGAGGAGACCGCTACTTGAGTACAACGTTATTCAGGTCGATCTGTGCGAAATGCCCTCCATGATCTTCATCAATTTTTTTTTGCTTTGTTTTCCCTTCCGCAAAATATCCTGTTTCTCGAATATCTTTTTATACCATGAATATTTGATATGTTATCATGGAAATGGTATCAATTCCAGAGGTTGAAGAAACACTACAGTCTTGGAAGAAGAAAAAACAAAAACCGAAAAAGAAAGAACTAGAAGAAAAAGAAAAATCTGAAAAATAAATTTTAGGTAGTAACATCTTTTATCCTAGCGGTTTTGCTTTTTCAAAAGAAGGAAAACGTTTATCAACCATAACATTATAATATTTCTTTGGGGCGTCAATAGTAGATCATGTAGAGCTTTTCCCCATACAGTACTACCTTATTTCATCTACCTTTTTACCCAGACCGAACTCCCCATTTCTGTTCATTGCTGAAAAGAGTCACGTATATTTCGTGCTAATACTTAACAGAATAAAAAAAAGAAAAAAAGGGAGAGGGTGGGTATTTAGTACCCGAATAGCTGTCGTAGCACTGGGAATAGGTTCGGGAATCGTTCGAACAAGTTCTCCAAGAACTGTAGCAGGGGTTGATACGTGTACGGCATGGTGATCGGCAAGGGATCTGACCAGCCGCTCTCATGCCCATTGACATCTTTTGCTTTGACTTTGATGCTGTACGAGCCTTTGACGTCCCACGTGTATGTTGTGCTTTGAGTAGTACCGGAGTTGAATGGCCCGAGCCATTCGCTTTGTGTTCCATCGCCCCAGTCCCAGAGGTAGTAGACT
>CAYGVY010000320.1:0-1900 GCA_964353435.1 uncultured Thermoplasmatales archaeon
TCTGGCGAAAGATAACCCCTGAGGATTCCTACGCTGATAAAGGGTACATGATCGGAGTACGAATCGATACGACCCCTGGTGTCGTCAACTGTGCCATGACCGGCATCATGAACATGATAGCCAAGATAAAACGAGAGTTGAAAGAGGCGAAAACCCAAGCACGGAACGTTGAATTGACCCGCCTAAAAATGATGTATCAGAGCATGAAAGGTGCCAGGAATGCTGGTAGTGTCGATTTCGCCCAACGAATCATGCTTCAAAATCCAGAAGGAGATCTTATAAATGTTCCAATAGGTGAGTTCGTTAATAATTCGATGAAAAAATATGGATATCGCACAGAAATTTTGAATGGGACGGAATTCGAAATAACTGATATCACAGAAAATTGGATGGCTTTTTCAGTGAATAAAGAAGGAAAAACTGAGTTGAAACCAGTGAAACAAGCAATCCGACATCGTTGGAAGGAAAAATTAGTGAAAATCACCACGAAAAGTGGATTTACCGTGGTAACTCCGAATCATAGTGTGTTTACGTTAAAAAATAAAAGACTTATCGATTTAGCTGCTGGTGAAATAACTAATGATTCTTTAATCGTTCATGCTGAAAAAATTCCTATGGTCGAACAACCGTACACGATCAACTTGATTCATGAGATAACTACACCTGGTTTTTATGCTTTCATTGAGAAAAAACATTTAGCATCACTCAAAGAGTTTGCAGAGACACTTCGCTCTCTTAATACAAAAAATAATCATTCAACCCCTTATCTTAAAATTCGCTTAGACCTTATGAGAACGGTAGACATTCCATCGTCCGCATATCAATATATTACTGTTGGAACGAATGGGCGGGAAGCGAGTAGGATCCATGCATTATTTCCCCTAGATGAGTCACTCGCCGAATTGCTCGGATATTATATTTCTGAGGGTCACATATCAAAAAGAATGAGAAAAAGAAATCCTTTTTATTACATTTCTATTGCTTGCGCATCCAAACCAATGCATGAACGAATTCAGACAATCACAAAAGATGTTCTTGGGGTCGATGTGTACACCCTTAATCGGATGAAGGATGCGAAGGTCTATGTGTCGACTTTGCATGCAAAAGTGATTGCACACTTATTTGAAGATGTCTTAAATTGTGGGCGAAATAGTCGAACGAAACGAGTTCCGTCAATGATTTTATCGTCACCGATATCTGTAAAATTAGCATTCTTCCAAGCATACATGAAGGGTGATGGTAACTATAGATCAGAACAACCTTCTTCGGTTCCATTAGGAAGATATACAACGAACAGTCGATGGTTGAACGAAGATCTTATCACTCTGCAGAAACAACTTGGAGTGAAGACAAATACGCACTACCGACAGAATGGGCAACTCTATAATACGAGAATGATTTATTATTTCAAAGGTAAAAAAGAATCGTTTGGGGATTGTTATGCAATCCCCCCAAAGACGATTGAATATGTTGATCCTTCAAGCGAGTATGTCTATGATATCAGTGTAGAGGGTAATGAAAATTTTTTAGACGCTAATGGAGGAATTCTTCTTCATAATACGCATGGAATATTAGCTGCACCGACCGTTACTGGCAGGCAGTTTAATCTCTGGGGTGCTGCCGCGATTACCACAAAAGGACAGATGATCCTTGCTGATACTCTAGATTATCTAAACAATGAGAACATTCGTGTGGTGTACGGGGATACCGATGGAATTTACATGGGTTGTTCTCGCTCCATGGGGAACATCCCTGAGTTTTCCAAAGCCGCAGGTGCCGACCTTAGCCCTGAAGACGACAAATGGATAACCAAACCAGAGGTTGCGTTAGCCGCTATTAAACAATGTAATATAAAATGGCAGAAAGAACTGAAATACCCGGAGTTTGAGCTTGAGGCTGA
>CAYGVY010000321.1:0-1896 GCA_964353435.1 uncultured Thermoplasmatales archaeon
GAACAAAGTCCTCTATTTCTTTCGATAGGCGGGATGATATTTCTCCAGTGTCTTTCGATCAATCATCGTGAGCGCACTTTCTGGTACCATAGAAATAAGCTCCCAACCTAACTCTAATGTCTGTTCAAGCGATCGTTCTTCATCTCGTCTTTGTCTGATAAATCTGTTTTCAAACACATCAGCAAACTCGAGGAATTTCTTATCATTCTCTGAGAGTGCTTCTTTTCCGACAATCGCAATAAGGTCACGCAAATCTCGTCCTTTCGCGTACGCAGCGTATGATCCTTGTTCAACAGACCGATGATCCTCACGGGTCATTCCCGGTCCTATCCCAAGTCGCATTAACCGAGATAGCGATGGGAGAGGGTTAATAGGTGGATAGATGCCTTTTCTGTGCAACTCCCTTGATATGGCAAGCTGTCCTTCAGTGATATACCCGGTGAGATCAGCAACAGGATGAGTCCAGTCATCCTCAGGAATCGAAAGGATGGGTATCTGGGTAATCGATCCTTTTTTGTTCTTAATTCTCCCTGCGCGCTCATAAATCGTTGCTAGATCAGTGTACATATATCCTGGATATCCTTTCCGGCCAGGTACTTCTTTTCTGGCTGCCCCTATCTCACGGAGTGATTCTGCGTAATTCGTCATATCTGTCAAAATTACCAATACATGCATATCATGAGAGTACGCGAGGTATTCAGCAGCGGTTAATGCGAGCTTTGGTGTGATCAATCGTTCTACTGCTGGATCATCTGCAAGGTTCATGAAAACAACTGCGCGTTTCAACGCCCCTGTTCGCTCAAAATCATTCATAAAATACTGTGCTTCTTCGTTGGTTATCCCCATCGCAGCAAACACGACAGCAAATCCCTCGTCTTTTCCTACGACTTTTGCCTGACGAGTTATTTGCAGTGCGATTTCGTTATGTGGCAGTCCTGCACCAGAAAATAACGGGAGTTTCTGGCCTCGAACCAATGTCAGCAGACCGTCAATTGTGGAAATCCCTGTCTGAATAAATTCCCGAGGACTGTCTCGCGCCCAGGGGTTAATCGCAGACCCAATAATCTCCATTTTGTCATCAGGGATAATCTTCGGTCCACCATCAATCGGCATTCCTGACCCGTTGAGAATCCTTCCGAGCATATCCTGCGACACCGAGAGTTTAATGGTTTCGCCAAGGAAGGTGACGCCAGAAGCACGGTCTATTCCAACCGTTCCCTCAAACACCTGTACGACGACGATATCCTTACATGTATCCAGAACCTGTCCCCGTTTCACTGAACCATCAGGAAGTCGAATGTTTACGAGTTCCCCAAACCCAACCGGTTCGGTTTTCTCAACAAAAATCAAGGGGCCAGCAATCTCCGTTATCGTCCGGTATTCCTTTACCATGACATCGCCTCCACGCCCATGGTCTGAAATTCTTTTTTCATTTCAGTGATCGCTTTTTTAAGGTATTTTTCGAAATCTTTCTCAAATTTCGCATTGGCAAGCAGATCTCTGGATTTCATCTTCAGGATATCTGCTACTTGTGCTCCTGCCTCAAGTGCTTTATACGCTGCATTTCCATATTCCGTAATAGCCTTCAAAAGCTTGTATTGTTTTTCAATAGAACAATAGGAGTCAACCTCATGACCAGCGTGCTGTTGAAGGAAAATCTCTCGGATTGCTCTCGCAAACTCTAGGGTAATCTGTTCTTTCTCAGGTAACGCATCAGAGCCGATTAGCTGGACAATTTCCTGTAATTCTGCTTCTTTCTGCAGGATTTCCATTGCTTTTACCCGTAAATCCTTCCATTCTGGGGACACATTATTCTCAAACCAATTCTCAAGAGTATTCAGATAGAAACTATACGAGGTCAACCAGTTGATGGCAGGGAAATGACGACGGTGCGCA
>CAYGVY010000322.1:0-1892 GCA_964353435.1 uncultured Thermoplasmatales archaeon
TCATCATACACCTCAAAGAACTGCTCTTTCTTCTTACTGGTTATCTCCCCAACAAGCTTCACGAGGTTCTTCTTCTGATCAGTAAGATGTCCGATATCATCATCGAATTTCTTCTTCCGCTCCATTTGATGCTCATACTCGTCTAGTGCCCGCATGTTCACCGGCTCGAGCTGCTGCATGGTCTGTTCGACAGAGAGAATCGTCTCTTTCATCGATTCAATAGGAGGCAGTTTCGTCTCTGTGATCTCCACATGATACAATGCGATCTCCTGATCAAACTCCTTTTTTGAATCTTCAAGAGTCGGTAACCGGTATTTCGCCCGAGCAACCAAATCAAGATATGACTCTGCTTTCGTGTTAATGGTTTCCAGCTCGTTTTCAATCCCAACGGTCTTCTTATACAGTTTATCGCGCTCCACTGCCAGCTCCTTGATCTTCCCACTCATCGACTCCTCAACAGTCATCAGTGCCTTGAGCTCATCCTGACCTTTCGCTCGAGTTTCCTTTAACTCTTTTACTGTTTGTTTCAATGTCTCAAAATCAGCATCAATTCCGGTAATTTTCTCAGTAAGCTCGGTCTTCCGTTCATCCAGCAACTCGATTTTCGTCTGAATCGTTTCCTGTTCACTGTGGAGCTTCAACACATTCTCCTGGAGCTCAGACACTGTTTTCTCAAGGCTACGTACTGCCTGGGCGACTTCTTTCTTGGTGCTTTTCAGCAGATGTTTTCCTTTTTCTTCTTTCAGTGCATCTAACTCTTTGAGTCGCTTCTCACATTCAGTAAGCGATGCAAGAATCTGTACCTTCTCTGCTTCGATTGATTCTTTATCTTTCAGTTTCGCTTCAAGGTCTTTGGTGAGAATGACGAGTTTTGCTGCGAACTCTTTCTTTCGAACATCAAGATCTTTTGTTTGAATCCCTGCATCGGTTTCAACCTTGAGTGTTCGAAACGTATTTTCTAATTCAACGATGTCTTTTTTCAACTGTGCGAGTTCTTCAGATAACCTATCTTGGCTCTGAATCGCTCCCTCTAGCTTCCGAGTAATCTCATCAAGGGTCCGTTGATCAGCACTGCCAAACGAGAGACGTTCGCTGGGAGGACTACCACCAACCATCGCACCACCAGCCTCAATCAGATCACCTTTCATGTCAACAAGTCGGACGCCACCCATTAATCGCCTTGCATCGGAGAGTGTATTTACAATCACCGTATCGCCAAACACATACCAAAATGCACCCTTGTAATCCTGGTCAAAGTTTACCAGATCAATCGCAAATCCCTGGGAGCTTTCATCTTTCACGGTCATCAGTGCCTGTGCTCGAGGCTTGCCTACGATCATCTTGTTAATCGGTAAAAACGTAGCCCGCCCTAACTTTCTTTTCTGTAAATACCCAATAGCTTCCGTTGCCGCGGTATCATCTGCGACAACAACAGCCTGCATGCGAGGACCGGCAGCAATCTCCAACGACAACTTATATTTCTCATCAACCTGCGCAAGCTCCGCGATCGTCCCACGAACACCCTTGAGCTCTCCTGAATTCCGAGCAGCTAGAATCGACTCCACTGCTGAATTATATTTTGAGCCTACGGATTGGACTGCATCACGCTCAGCCTGCAACTTCGACTGTTCCCGCTGCATCTTCAGAATCGCTTTTTCGAGATCAGCAAGCTGCTCGGTGATTTCGGATTCCCGTCTCTTCTTCTCAAACAACTGTTTCTCTGATTCCTTTACTTTTTTGCTGTTTTCTTGTTTTCCCTTGTGAAGTTCTCCGGCCTGCCAGTCGACATCTTTTACTTCAAATTCATAGGTGGATTTTGTCTCTTGTAACTCAGCGGTCTGTAAATCTAATGCATCTAGTTTTTCTTTCAACCGGTCTCGTTTAAGTTCAAA
>CAYGVY010000323.1:0-1889 GCA_964353435.1 uncultured Thermoplasmatales archaeon
TCGCGTAACGCAGCAAGTGTATCAGCGGTTTCCCCGGATTGTGTGATTGCGATAACAAGTGAGGATTCATTTCTTGACCCAAAATATCGATACTCTGAGGCAAGCTCTACGAAAACCGGGATGTTCGTCAGTTGTTCGATCAGGTATTTGCCAACAAGACCAGCATAAAATGAAGTGCCGCAGGCAACGATGTGAATGGAGTTGATCTCATTACTCAAGAGCTTTTCGACAGGTTCAGGGAACGCGATAGTTTCTTCGATTTCTGAGATACGTCCTCTTAGAGCTTGATGGACTGTGTCTGGTTGCTCATAGATTTCCTTAAGCATGAAATGCGCAAACCCTGATTTCTCCGCATCTTTCACATCCCAGGTGATAAGTTCTTCTTTCTTTTTAATCGACTTTCTGTTCTTATCAACAACATTGATGGAGTTCTTTGTGAGCACACAGAGTTCTCCATCGTTGAGGAATATCACCCGTTTTGTGTATTTTAGAAATGCAGTGATGTCTGAGGCAAGAAAATTTTCACTATCTCCAACACCGATGACAAGCGGGCTTTCTTTTCGTACACCTACGATTTTTTCAGGCTCGTCTTCACTGACGGCGACTATTGAATAGGATCCTTGGATCTTTTTTACCGCTGCGACTACCGCATCCTCTAGATTTCCGTTGTATGCATCATCGATGAGATGAGCGATGACCTCTGAATCTGTTTGGGAGAGGAATGTATGCCCCTTCTTTTTTAGTTCTTCTTTGAGCTTGCTGAAGTTCTCAATGATCCCGTTATGCACGATTGCGATTTTTTTATCGCAACTGACGTGCGGATGTGCGTTTTCTTTCGTCACACCCCCATGAGTTGCCCATCGAGTATGGCCAACACCTGTGGTTCCTTTGAGAACAGGGATTTTTTTTTCTACGTTTGCAATCTCACCGACTTCCTTGTAGACTTTTAATTTTTTATCGATAATGGCGACGCCAGCTGAATCGTACCCTCGATAATCGAGTCGTTTCAACGATTCGAGTAAGATGGTTCGCGCGTCTCGAAATCCTACATAACCTATGATTCCACACACGTTACATCACTTTGCTTTCACTTGGGATGTTTTTTATAATATGTTTCATGGGGCTGATTTTGCATTTCCTGCCGATGACTTTTCCAGGATCAACCACGACGTGGCTTTCGATGATGCAATCTTCTCCAACCATGGCTCCGATCGGTGTTTCAAGCCTCTTGAACTCGTTATCAACCTCTATCATCGTTTTACCTGTTATCGTCGAGAAACTATCCCCGATGATGCAACCTTTGCCGATGACGGAGTGTGAAATATGTGAATTTGATGCGATATGTACATCATCCATAATTACGCTGCTTCGTATTTCGCTGAACGGGTGAACTACGGTGTTGTTCCCGATGCTGGTGGAGGGGAAGATGCACGCATGAGGTCCAATTTCACAGCTGTCGCCGATGACGACCGGTCCGACGATGTAGCAGCCTGAGTAGATTTTGGTATCTTTTCCTACCGATACCGGGCCTTTCAGGGTGACGCCTTTTTCGATGACACCGCTGGTGGACGCTGCGGTTCCTTGGATCATCACTTCGTTGACGGAGATAAGATCCCATGGGTAGACGATATCCATCCATGATTTCGCAAGAACCGTGTTGATGTTTTTTCCTTTATCGACTAGGGATTGGATGACGGATGAAAGCGCGTGAGCACCTTCTGAAGTGCATTGTTCAATATCAGTGAACACAGAGCGAGGGAGTTTGTAGATGCCGGTAGAGATGTACTTGCCGACGTCTTCTTTTGGTTTTTCCACGATTCGTCTGATGCTGCGGTTTTCGACAAACACGACCCCATATTTTGAAGGATGCGGGTGTTCTTTGATAAGCA
>CAYGVY010000324.1:0-1883 GCA_964353435.1 uncultured Thermoplasmatales archaeon
TAGAGACAGGGAAGTAAGGCATAAAAGAAATGGTATATAAATGTTGTTGCGCAGGTCGACAGGGGTTCAAAGCGTGATTAACAGGGGAAAAAAAAACGAATAATCTGAGAGCGTGTCCTCTTTTTTTCTTTTCGTAAACTCTAATATTAAATCCTAAACTCCCGAGTTTTTAATAACAAGGTTCATGCAGGCAACATCGATAGGAACAGGGATCAATAATTTCTCAAAAATGATACGTTGCCTCTTTGTGATCTCTGTTAATTTCCATGAGTTCCCGATGTGAACCACCCGCAATTTGCCAAGGTCAAGCAGAATATCTTCAATCGAAAACTTGTCCGAGAGTGTTGTTTTCAAGAGGCTTTGAAGCAGAATTGATCTCAATATCATCGCGATGAAGTAGATGAAGATGAGTCCCTTCAAAGTCTCGACTTTGCGAACCCGTAGCGGCATGACGTCCAGATCGTTCTTCAGATCGTCATAGACTTTCTCGATGGAATCACGTTCACGATACATTGCGAGTGTCTCGTTCCAGGTCATCTGAAGCGTGGTCAGGAGTATCATTTTTCCCATCCTGTTACTAGCCTGTGCTATTGCTTTCGATTTTCGTTCAAGATGAATTGTTCTGTTGTCGATCTTGCACTCGAAGAATCGTTGGAAATCACCCGCAACTCGCTTGAAATGATCGTAGGCATTTTCGAATGTCCGATGACCTTCGAGTTTCGCTTCGATGTCCATGAGGCGATTGTAGAAAGAACTGATCTCGTCCGCCTTGCGTTTTGGGCTAAAAAGAATGAATGCTCTCAATTTCTGCTTGCCGACCTCAAGGTCCTTCTTGATCACGTGCAGTATCTCTTTGTCGTATCGCCTCGCGTATCTCGCGTCCTCGATATCGATATTTGTCTCGCTGATGCTCTCCTTCCCGATCTTGACACTGAAGGGCAAAGGCATCACGAATTCGATTTCTTCCTTGCACATCTCTTCAACATTCGACTCACTGTAGAACCCTCGATCAAGGACAAACAATCCGCGTTGAATCCCAAGTTGTTTCACTTCAGTGATGAGGTTCTTCAATGTCACGACATCATTCACGCTACCAGGAAACAACTTGTGGTATATCGGGATCTTCCTTTCTACGGACATCACGACTCCGAGATTTACCTGCGCCAGGTCTAATTTCTTGTAATCGTCTCCGTACTCGAACCATGAGATGTTCTCAGAGTATGAACCAAGACTGGTGATGTCGTAGATCATCGCCTTCTTGTCTTCAGGAGAAACGAGCTTGCGGTGAAAGGAATCCATGCCTTTTTCGTTCAATGCAATTCGTTCAAGTAATTCAGAGAGACGTTGTGAACTCAATTCATCTGTTGATCCGCAGACCTCGCCGATCATCGTGTCATCCATCGTGTGTGAGATATGCTTCAATGCTGAAGGATGGATCACCTTCGACATCGCTAGCGCGAGGATGCTTGCGCCATCCTCGCCAAAACTTGCGGCGAGTTGTTGCTTCAATTTAAGTTCAGAACATACTTGGTCAAGAAGATATGCCGGGCCGTAGGATTTTGTTGTTCTGACATCACGTTCGGATTCCTTCTGTTTCACGCTTCCCGTTTTTTCATCCCATACTCCAAGGTATCTGCGCTTCTGTCTCGCTTGTTTTTTTTTGCTATCCCAGTAGCCTTTGACTTCGTAGGCGTAAAGCTTCCCATGGATCTTTTGTTTCACAATATATGTCATCGTTAAGAGTAATAACAAGTAGTCTAATAAAGTTTTCTATCGAGGATTGGGTATGAGAAATCAGTCCTTGTGGCTAATTTTCCGGGAGTTTAGGTTCGACGTGCCTCCCTCAAAGCTGTTCAAACAATTCATCCTCCAACAACTCCGAC
>CAYGVY010000325.1:0-1876 GCA_964353435.1 uncultured Thermoplasmatales archaeon
ATAATATGACTATCTGGAATTTCAAGTGGTGAAGATTTCTTTTCATCATTCTGACTTATTGTACTACTGACTGGGATAACACCGGTTGTTATCATCAGCATACATACAAAAAATACCACACTTTTGTTTTTCATGTTTTTTTCCTCCTATCATTAGATTATTGATTGTTTTGAGAGGGGTGGCAGATTAATGACATTCGAAGGCTATTATGAATAATCAGAAATCCTGCCAACCTACCATCATTTTTCTGGTTTTATTCCTCCTCTCATAGATTCGTTGTTCAAGATAAGAAGGCTTGAACTATGAAGTTTTTATTTCCTCCTTCTATTGTTAGATATATCTTAATGATATTATTCGAGATGTTCTAAAAGGTGTTATGAAGAATGGATCTGATGATACGGTGAACTCATGCTGCATCTCCCCATTGAAGTTTCCCTCTTTTGTGAACAATGAATAAACAATCCATGTAAATGGATACCAACCCCTAAATGGTAAGCGACTAGACATTGGACCGCCATTACTTAGATAGATGACACCGATGTCCTCTGTCTGATTATAGTACATAAATGTTTCAACGCCTGGTAACCCTCCATCATGACCTGTCATATAGATACCCTTTATAGTATAATCAGACCATGCGAGACCATACCCAACTTGATTCTCTGGTTGTATCTCATGCATAAGCTCTACGGTCTCTTTTTCTAGGATTCGAGTACCGTTATACACGCCGTCATTCATATGTGCGATCAGAAAATGGGAGAGATCGGAAACAGTTGTATACACTCCTGCTGCTGGATAGAACCGCACCCTCCAATACTGTTCTGGTGGTATCCAGTTTTCTCCAAACAAAAATCCACTCTTATTAATTGTATAATATCTACCCATCCAACGCTGATATGGTATCGCCACATTATTAATATCAAGACGGGAGAGATTAAACCCTGTGTTTTTCATATCCAATGGGGAAAAAATATGGGTGTCACAATACTCTAGGAGGGGCTCACCAGAGAGAATCTCCACAAGATAAGAGATGATATCAAAATTAATATTTGCATACATCGCATATTCACTTGGTCGATGTTCCGTACTCCAGACGGTAGAATCATAATATTTGCCTCCTGGTAAAAGAAATTCTCTTAGGTATGGTTCTGGGAAGAAATCAAAGGGTGGATCACCTGAAAAGTTAAACCAGTAGTATTGATCTTGTGAATTCTGATTCAAACTGGATGTATGGGAAAGAAGCATACGGAATGTGATGGGATCATCAGGAAAGTTTGGGTTTCGAAGATCAAATGGTAACACTGTGTTCACATCGTCATCAAGGTTAAACAAACCTTTTTCATATAGCTGCATAAGAGCGGTGCCTACAATGGTTTTGGTGATTGATGCGATGACATAGTTTGTATTGATTGTCGCAGGTTTTCGTTCAGAAAGATCGTAATACCCATATCCTTTGGACCATATGATTTGATCGTCTTTGATGATACAGGCAGTAAGAGATGGATACCCTGCTATTTTCATTATAAATGAAATCTTTAGATCGAATGCCGAATCGTTTAACGGTTCATTTGAGGTATCCTTTGTTGTATTAGCAATGACTGGTACAACACAGGTCGTTATCATCAGCATACACACAAAAATTCCTATGAGTTTGTTTTTCATGTTTCTTTCTCCTCCAAAAAAATGGGTTTTACATAATAATAATCTCCCGTCAGTATTTATATATTGTGAATAGATTTTATTCGCAACACAAGTAACAATTATATTATTATAAATTTTTGTAATCGTTAGCACAAAGCATAGATTCTGTTTTTAGATATGTAGGTTTTAAATTTTATCTCTCAGGCATAAGTTGTATTTTATGGACTTTTTTAAC
>CAYGVY010000326.1:0-1859 GCA_964353435.1 uncultured Thermoplasmatales archaeon
CATTTTTCCATTGCTTGCATTTCCCAAGAAATGCTGAAGAACAATATTTAAAATCCATACATTTCTATGACATGATATCCGAAGAAAAAAACCAATGGAAAACAACCTATCAACAATTTATAAAAACGGTGACATTAGCGAATCATGGAAAAAGGCTTCTTTCTAAAAACCCTGCAAACACCGCTCGTATCACAACATTGCTTGAACTTTTTCCAGAAGCAAATTTTATCCACATCTATAGGAGTCCATATCAGGTATATCTTTCAACAAAAAAAATGAGACAGAACGTATTGGATAAACTCGCATTACAAAACGCCTCTGAAGAGGAAATGGAACAACAAGTAATAAAAAATTATATTCGACTTATGAACAGCTATTTTGAGCAACAAGAGCAAATCCAAAAAGATAAGTTTGTTGAAATAAAATATGAAGATCTTATCTCAAATCCAATAGAACAGGTTAAAAAAATATATTCAACATTGAAATTATCTGGTTTCGAAGATGCATTGCCTGAAATGAAGAAATACCTTGAAAAACAATCAGAGTACAAAACAAACGTCTATACTATTGATGATAAAATTGTGCAACATGTAAATAGCCACTGGAAGTTTACTATTGACCGCTGGAATTACACTCCACCAAAGTGAAACATATGCCCTCAACCATAAATGATTGCGCAGATAAAAATTTTGAAAAAAATAAAGGAGAACGTACGATACGAGTAGCGATTATTGCAGAGGAGCCATTAGGTTGGGGGTCAGGAAAGCATTTCTTTCCGATAATATTACATAATTATAGCTGGATGACCAACAATAAAACCTATACTTTTATTGTCAAGTATATTTTTGATGAGGATATCGTAAAGGGACGACTGAATACATCGGAGTTTGATGTTCTCCTTGTTCCGGGAGGTGGTGTTGGAGACGGGCAAGCCGTTATGAAAGGTTTTGTTTTCTCAAGGAAGGTGAGAGTATGGAAAAAAAATATCTCAACATTTATCAAGAAGGGTGGTGGATATATTGGTATATGTGGTGGAGCCGCACTGATAACAGATTTAAAAACAGGAGATAAAAAACCTCGTTCATTTTTAGAGAGACAATATAACAAAAGCGCTCTTGGTGTTTCTTGTGTTTCATCGTATTACAGGTCGATTGCATTTCCGCTTTTTTATCCATTTCAAAAAAACTATCCTGAGAAAATCGGTGCGATAGCGTACGTATTCTCTTTTGCCCCGGGAGAAACGGTTGATGGTGTTCGGATTCATACGGCGGGAGCCCCGTTAGACTTTCAACTATGTAGAGATCATCCAATATTTTCAGATTTTAAACAAGATATTGAACGGATCCGATGGTGGGGTGGACCAGCGCTGATAGTACCAGAAAGTCCAGATCGAGAGGTACGAATACTTGCAAAATATCCTACGCAGGATCTTTCTACCAATAAAGATATAAGAATTCACGCATGGAACTATAAGGGAGGAATTCGCGGTCTTTTTGTTGCTTTCCTAAAAGCCCTGCAATATATTAAAAAAGAGAATGATACGTTGAAAAATGTGTTTTTATACACATTTTATATGGCTAGAAATTGGAAGTTAACTGATAGGATTATTGAATTAGATTATTCCAACAAGCCGAGCATAACTGCAGAGGTGTATCCTAATGAAAACGAGGGAAGAATACTTCTTTGTACAGCTCATCCAGAATATATGGTTTGGTGGAACGGTCATATCACAGAAATGAAGAATACGAATTTCACCTGTCTCGGCACTGGTCTTTATAAATGGGAGGATATCGCACCATTGAGCCAGAACGCAAAAGATGAATTGACTCATACCTGGTGGATGGTTCGAAGATTTGTTG
>CAYGVY010000327.1:0-1855 GCA_964353435.1 uncultured Thermoplasmatales archaeon
CGAACACTGGTGAAGTAGAGAAAACCTATGCGATTACCTGTGAGGAATATAATGAGGAAACTAGGGCGCATACGATGTTTTGGAACTATCTGAAAGATATTGAACAAGCTGGATTTATCCGAGTGAAACTCTCGGGAAAAGGTCAGCTTGGGACCTCGCAACTTATCTCCCTTCCTGATATCCCTGCTGAGGTGTTGCGGGGTAAGTTAGAGGGACTTCTCGCATAGTCTGGTGAGAGGGCAGGTGTCGCAGTCCGGTTTTTTTTTCCGGCAGTTGTTTTTTGCGAGTTTTACGAGAAGTGCATGGAGTTCTTTGTATACCGGTACCAGTTCTTTTTTTGGAATTGTGTGTTGAAGCTCGTTTTCAAAAAAGTACTTGATATCATTGTAAGAATCGTTTAATACTTGAAATGGTACTCTTTTACAGATGCGTTTCGTAAACGCATCAACTACAAAGACGGGATGATTTCCTGCGTATAAGAGCATGGAATCCGCTGTTTCCGGGCCGATCCCCTGTAAGGAAAGTAACTCGTGACGGATCTCTGCTTCATCTCGTGAAAAAAACTTCTGAAGATCATCTTGATATTTCTTATGTAAATAAGATGCAAAGAGCTTGAGACGTCGTGCTTTTTGATTGAAGAAACCGGAGGGTTGTATCATTATTTTAAGATTTTCTTCATTTATATGGATGAAGGCGTTAATCGTTAGTACCTTGTGTTTCTTGAGGTTGTCTAGTGCTTTTTCCACGTTGGCCCAGGCAGTGTTCTGGGTGAGGATTGCTCCGACTATGATTTCAAACCGTAGGTCGCTCTTCTGTTTTTGATGATAATTTTTATCGACAGGCCACCAGTGCTGATGTCCAAAATTATCCAGCAACAGGTCGTAGAGGGTTTTTGGTGAAATCGTCATCGCAGCTCTTCCTGTGAAATATTTAAAGGGATTTTTCGACGATACCAAGAATTTCTGCTGATTTTTCCATGGCGTTTTGCAGGAGTTCATCCAACTCAGTAGAAACCTTTTGGACATACTCAGTATCTTTGATGGAACAGAGGTTGATTCGGACATTCAGCATCGCAGCCTGTAGCCCTGTTTGTGCCATCAATGCTGAAACCGCTGCGTCGCTAATTGAGTTTTTGTTCCCTTTCTCTGCGACAATTCGTGCGACATCAAGGATTTGCGTGCATTTTTGTGCTGTCTCTAACGGCACGTCTGCTGCATGTTTAAACGCGTTCTGCATTGCGTGTTGTCTGTGTTCTTTCTGGTCTTCTGTTTCTTTTGGCATTTTTAGTGCTTTCATGACTTCATTGAATGCCTCTGTGTCCTTGTCAATAAGCTCTGTAAGTTGTTTTCTGAGTTCTTCACTTCGTTGTAAGATTTCTTTTATCTCGTCTTGTGCTTCTTCGTAGCCTTGTTTTCCTCTTGTGAGGTTGCAGACCATTGATGAAAGCGCAGCGCCCAATGCACCTGATAATGCAGCAACGCTCCCGCCGCCTGGTGCTGGGCTACTTGACGCAAGTTCATCGAGAAACATTTTTATGTTCATTTTCACTAGTTTCGTCATGTTGCTCACTTTTTTATTTCCAAGAGTCTTTTTTCTAGCACCTGATCAACGGTGAACTTCTCAAGTCGGAGGTAATGATTCGTGACATCAACCAATGCTTCTAGCGGTATCAGCCCAACGATCTCGCTGCCGATCACTGGGACGCCATATCTGTATGCCTCATTTTTTATGGTTTCAAACACACGAAAAATCGAGGTTTTTTGGTAATTCGTCAGATTCATCGATACCTGGACGATACCACGTTCTTTAATCTCAAATCCTTTTGCTTTCACGTATCGGTAGCCGCCACTGCTGT
>CAYGVY010000328.1:0-1849 GCA_964353435.1 uncultured Thermoplasmatales archaeon
ATTCAGCTTGCAATCTTCGAAACCGCACCCTGGTGGCCAGGACTCCTCGTGTTCGTATACATCGGTGCTCTGCTTGCATATATCCCGATACGAGAAATTATATCTAACAAAAAACACTGAAATAAGGACTTCTACTTTATTTCATAAAGATTCTCGGAGAAATCCCGGACAAACAACAACTGTTTACCTTCTTTCTTAACGAAGAACGGGTCCAGCCCCTGTTGTTTACACTGAGTAATAAAATCACTTTTATTATCCACCTCAATGCAAATATGATCATATGTTGGTTCCCTGCTCGTCGTATTGATAAATACTTCGAATCGTGTTTTCCCATTGTCGTAGATTTCAATGGGTACGTTCTTGCTAATCCCAAAAATCGCTGCAGATAACTCTTTTGAAAGCATCGTATCTTTAATCTTCGGAATCCCGAGAATTGTCGTAAAAAAGCGATCCGCTGATTGTTTATCTGAACATTCGACTGCCACATGTTGAATGACTACCTCTTTGGCCATAGAAACCCTCATGATACCAATCAAATCGTAGAATTTAAATGACATGGCTGAACAACGTAACAAAGTATCAAAATACTATAAAAGATGGTAGTGCATCCTTCCCTGATGAGTGGTGTAGGCTGGTTTAAAAATAGTGTCATTTATCATATCTTCATCGATCGGTTCGCAGGATTTCACTCCACCGAGAACTGGGACCAACCAGTTTTTATAGGGGGAACCATCAGAGGTATCATCAGTAAACTCCCCTATTTGAGAGATCTTGGTGTCACAACATTGTGGATTTCTCCATTTTATAAAACCTCTGCGTACCATGGATACCATATCACAGATTTCTACCAGGTTGATCCGCATTTTGGAACCGTGGAAGACATCAAAGACTTGATACAAGCATCTCATGAACAGAACCTGCATATCATCGCGGATTTCGTCCCGAATCACTGTTCAAAAGAACACCCGTTTTTCAAACAAGCACAAAACGATAAAAATAGTTCATACAAGGACTGGTTTTACTTCACAGGCTGGCCAGAAAAATACCTCTGTTTCCTGAGCGTAAAAGAAATCCCAAAACTCAACCTCAACAACCCACTAACACGAGACCATATCGTAGATGCTGCAAAATATTGGCTCAACATGGGTCTTGACGGATTTCGCCTCGACCATGTGATCGGTCCGTCGCATGCATTCTGGAGATACTTCAAACAGGAAATCAAAAACCAAAACCCAAACGCGGTGCTCATCGGTGAGGCATGGATGATGGGCATTAAACAACAAGAGCTCCGTACGCTTCAAGTACGGAATAAATTCTTCAAATGGCTCTCTGGTGCTGCTTCAGATAATTTGTTTAAAGAATACACAGGGGAGCTTGACGGCGTCTTGGACTTCAAGGTTCGAGAGCTGATAAAAAAATATGTGACAGATCCAAAGATATCAGAAAAAATACTGGAAAAACAACTAAGGAATCATTACGCCCAACTCCCTGAGAATTTTCTATTACCGACCTTCCTCGATAATCACGATATGGACCGATTCCTCTTCGAATGTGGAAACGATAAAGCAAAACTGAAAACAGCAGCATCCATCCAATTCTCACTTCCACAGCCTGCGATCATCTACTACGGGACAGAAATCGGGATGACACAAACAACATCACAATGGACCATCCCCTCAAACGGAGACTTGCAAGCACGTCAACCCATGAACTGGAACATCCAAGACCAGGAAATACTCACATTTTACAAAGAATTGATACAAAAAAAGAATAAAAAGTAGTTTTTCCTTCTTCCGAAAAGAAAAAGAAAAAACCACGTTCGAACGATTATAGATATATATCTACTTAG
>CAYGVY010000329.1:0-1848 GCA_964353435.1 uncultured Thermoplasmatales archaeon
ATCCAGCGAGTGCAGACATAACTGTTTCAGTAACAACAACGTGTTTTGATGGTCCGCAGGAGATATGGAACAAAACGTATGGCGGAGTTGCAGCCGATCAAGGAGGGATGGTTCAACAGACAAATGATGGTGGATATATTCTAATTGGTTACACTGTATCATATGGTAGTGGATCTGCGGATATCTGGTTGATTAAAACCGATGCAGATGGGAATAAACTGTGGGCTAAAACATATGGGGGTAGGGGAAATGATCTCTGTGGTGCGGTTCAACAAACCTCCGATGGAGGTTATATTATTGGGGGAATTACCAGCTCTTTTGGAAGTGGGGGAGATGATATTTGGGTGATAAAAACCGATGCGTCTGGCAATATATTATGGGATAAAACATTTGGTGGAGTAAACGATGACCATTGCAATGCAATTTTACAACTACCGAGTGGTGATTATGTTTTAATAGGAAATTGGGATCTTGGCGGAACTTCTGATCTCTGTTTAATGAAACTGGATTCAAAAGGTAATGAGCTATGGAATAGGGTTTACAGCGGTGATAAATTTGGTTTCGGTCATTCCTTACAGATGACGTCAGATGGTGGTTTTATTTTATTTGGCGGTATAGATTTATATGGAGATCCGGATATGTGGTTGATTAAAACTGATGCGAATGGCATTATGATATGGGAAAAAACATTTGGTGAGAGAACACCTGATACAGCCACATCTGTTATTCAAACGACGGATAATGGTTTCCTTTTAGCTGGTTGGATATTACCATCTAATCTTAATAAATCTATTTTGTTGATAAAGACAGACAGCGAAGGTAATACAGTATGGGATAAAAAAATTGATGTAGGACATGCAAAGGAACCATATACAAACGTGCTTGGATTAGATGAAACCAATGATGGAGGTTGCATCGTTGCGGGAGAAAAAATCGTGTCTAATGATAAGGATGTCTGGTTAATAAAAATCGATATGGAAGGTAACGTTCTTTGGGATATGACCATTGGGGGTGTATCTGATGAGTATAGTTGTGGAGTACGACAAATCGATGATGAAAACTTTATAGTCATTGGATCCACAAAATCTTATGGTGTAGGTGGATATGATATGTGGTTAATCAAAGTGTCACAGAGAAATGGAACCCTGCCTCCATTAAAACCAACAATTAATGGTCCGACAACTGGAACAGTGAATAATGAGTATCCTTACACAAGTAGCACGACAGACCCAGAAGGAAATCAAGTATTTTATTGGTTTGATTGGGCTGATGGTACTAACAGCGGATGGCTCGGTCCCTACAATTCTGGTGTAACTGCAGGTGTGACTCATAATTGGACGGTTAAAGGTTCATATAACATCAAAGTGAAAGCAAAAGATATCTATGGTGCTGAAAGCCCATGGTCAGACCCCTTGCCGATAACAATGCCTTATACCTATAAACCGCCATTAATACAGTTCTTAGATTGGTTGTTCCAGCGATTCCCCCATGCGTTCCCACTCCTTCGACACCTGATGGGATACTAAAGGAATCCCCCATCTTTTTCTTCTTTTTGTCATTTGATTCGCACAAAAAACCATGTTGTTAAAACCGTGTCAATGCTTCTGATTCTAAAGATATGTTTTTAAAGAAGTAACCTCAGGGTTATAGTAACGTTGAAATGAAATCAGTCTCCTGATCTTTTGTTACGTTTGTTGCAGATATTTTGTTTCCAAACATTTATATTTACCATCATATTATAAATATTATAATCTGTTGATATTCAGGGAGGACAGGACACATGAAAAACAGATTAACTCAAGGAGGTTTCTTTTTCGAGCAAGTACATTATTATGATTGATATCAGTA
>CAYGVY010000330.1:0-1847 GCA_964353435.1 uncultured Thermoplasmatales archaeon
CACCGATGACGATGACAATAAGCAAAATGGCCAGGAACAGGATCATTTGGGTAGATAGAGAATCTTTGGTCCCTCCTCCCTCTGCAGAGATTGTGATATTATCAGACTGGCTTGCAGTCGCATCTGCGTTATCTGTGACCGTAAAGGTATACGTATAGATCCCTGCTTTTGTGTAGGTGTGTGTTGGATTCAGCTGCGTTGATGTACTTTCATCTCCGAAATCCCAATGGTAGGTATAGGGTGGTTGTCCTGTCAGAGGTTCCACGCTTCCATTAAACTGTATGTTCTCTCCGATAGAACCGATGTTTGATGCGTACGCATAAGAAACCGCAAGCGGAAGGTTTGGAGCAACATCTGATAAAAACACTAGACTTGCTTCATCTGATAAATCTACTTTCAGGTATGTAGAGGTTACACTAAGATTTGAATAGATTTCATCTGCGCTTGTTAATACGAAAGAAATCGTAAGAGTATCACCAACAGCGGAGAAATCAGATGATGTGAGGTTTATTTGTTCATAACCACCAATTAGCAACTGACCTGTTTCGTTAGAGTAACTTACTGAATAGTCTTGTTCTGATGTGGTTAATTGAAAGTCGTATTCCACAGCATTAAAATTTAAAGCATCTGGATTGTTTATGTCTATAATTTTTCCTCTATTCTCAATGTTCCCTTTTACTTGTAAGCTTACAGTGGCCTGTATTCCTTGTTGTGTATAGGTTGCTTTGATCAAATCAAGATTGTCAACATTAATATCTGGAGAATAGGTGACTACTTTACTTTCTCCCGTTGTCATATCAATTGAGTTTACATCGTTCGTTCCGTCTGTTATATCTTCAGCCTCGACAGAAAACGTAGCGATGAGGAATAGGCTGCTTACTATCATTGTAATTATCCATAGATTCTTGAGTTTCATGTTTCTAGTACCTCGTTTTGGTTGAGAAAGACTATTTACTACTCCTATTTAAAAATATTGGAGAGTACCAACTGCTGAGAATTTATTTGAAAATGTTCCTTTTATTTCAGTTTCTTTTTCAGATCAGTCATTGTGGTTATCATGTCGTCAAGGGTTGATTCAAGTGTGCCAAGTGTGTCATGGACCTTATCGGTGATGATGGCCCCTTGAGATGAGGGTTTTATGATGCCGTCGTGCTCTAGTGTTCGGAGTGAGTAACGGATCACATGTTGTGGTTGGCCGGTTACTTGCGAGAGTCTTATGATGCCGATGGGACCATGATCACGAACGGTTCTAAGGACGTCAATGTGTCTGATGAGAAGATCAAGTTCTTTTTCTGCGACATTGGTGATAGCAGTTTTATCTCGGTGTTTTTCTTGCATTAGATTACCTCCCGGGTTAATTGTTAACAATTAGTATGAAATGGGGATATATAACCTTTACGAGCAATCCAGTAGTTCTGAAAGTTCCTACCAAGGACCAACAGAATCATAAAATGAGAGTTGATCCAAGCCGACAATACCGTTTTAGAAGAAGAATCTTTTGATTGTTTAAACAAAATTCAGCATTTGGATAAAATAGTGCAGGGGAAGGGATTTGAACCTCAGATCACAGGTATGACAACGATTGACAATTGATACCAATTAGGTCTTGGATTGGTTATAACTATTTTTTATGAAAGGAATTATTTTCTCAAGGTCAGATGTCTCATCAACAGGTATTTGTGGCCAACCCTTCATTGTTCTTGTTGCCGCTTGGAATGGTTTAATCGTAAATTCTTTTGATAATTTCATTTTGTCTTGTTCACTGGTTTTGGTGAGAACCACACCGTCTGTCACCAGAAATGCAAATAATTTTTCCTTATATTTGTAACAGGGACAACCATACATTT
>CAYGVY010000331.1:0-1839 GCA_964353435.1 uncultured Thermoplasmatales archaeon
GTTTTTCGTGAAAAGAAGCAACTTTCCATGGCATCAAACCCAGTTAATTAAGCATTGAAAAAAGAAGAAAATAAGACTAAGAATATCCACCAATTTTCAACGTCGGGTCGCCGAGAATAATCCATTCTTGAACCATTTTGGCATCTATTGCACAGTTTTCGCCAGCTGGTATTTCCCAGTCAATTGAAAAATTACTTACATAGGAGGTGATAACGTTTTTCCAAATTTTTCCAAGAATATCTGTTCCCGTTGAATATTCTTTAAAAAAATGCAATTCAAGCCAGTCTATGCCTCCACCACCATATTCAAGCCCGCTATAACCAACTGATGTTGATCCCATGGTCGCAATAGACCCTCCAAAAGGTTGTTTTAGCATATGCCAACTCCAACAGCTTTTTTCGATTTTACTATTATGACAACCCGTTGTGACGCATATCGGGTATTTATTATGATTTCTTAACAAAGGCATTCTGAATATCGGGAAAAATCCTACCAGATCATTTGCATTTGCCGCCCATACCCACCAGTTTCCATGACCTGCCATGTAGAGAAACCCGCATCCTTGATTTATCGCCTTCATGATGTTTATACCAAACGGATCTACAGCACCAGTAGACACCCACAGTTTCACAGGAGTAAACCCCGTCATTACATCAATAACATTTTGGGTCATGATTTCTCCTTCATTTCCAGGATATTCTATAAAACCATCGCCGCCTGCGACAACTAATTTTTTAAACCATGATGGATCAGCTGCTGTAATTTCATATTGGATAATTTTATTGACAATAATTTTTACTTCAATAGGAAAAGTGCAGGGAATCCTCCCCACGGCAATATCAGGTTTGAGATCAATATTTTTATCTTCAGCGATTGCTCCAAAATACCATTCTCCGTAGATACCATCTTCATCAGAATCCCAGCTGGAAAAATCCCCAGATGCATCGTAGATATCAGCATAATACAGTTCACAGGTAAAAAGAAGAGTCATGTTTTCTATTCCATTAGTATTGCACAGTCGAAACGGAATCTTATATGTATCTCCAATAAATAAAACATATGAGATATTCCAGAAATCGTATGCATTTTTTATGAAATATTTGATTTTTTCAGCATCATCACGGCCTTGTACATCAAAATATATTCCATTATAAATATCATCAAGTGTAATGATTTTTGTTATGATACCGTGTTGTTCTTTATGTATCACTAATGGTTGTACTTCATTTGAAAAATCCGCTGGCGTGATGATGATTAAATCATATCCACTTTTTGTTATTGTAGCTTGGGTTTGAGTCTGTATCAGTCCCAACCCACTGCAGATTAATAATCCAGCGATGATAAAGGCAAAGTCTTTTTCAAAGAAGACAATTTTTCTCATGGTTCTTTCCCCCAATGTTATGTTAGCACATATCAAGTATTTATTTTTTTGTGCGAATCAAAATCGGAGTATACCCTTTAGTGATACGCTATTTTTTGTTTATAGTTCTATAAGTTTTAGTTCTTCTGTGTTATTTTCCACGGAAGGCCATCCGTCGTATAGTTGCGGGTGTTGAGTTGGTGCATCTTTATTGAACAATTGATTAAAAATTGTTGACCGAAGGGCAACCGGTTCTTCAGTATATTTCAATGCTTCTTCCGCAGACACAAATCCATCATGGTTCAGATCAGCATGACCCTTTAACCCTTGAATCAAATAATACGGAAACAGCCAATGAAGCCGCGCAAGAAACATACCCGATGCTTCATCTTCATCACAGGATGTTAACACCACACGACCAGAACATCCAAGATCGCTGCTTCCATCAATCATTCCCCCTGAATGACACGTATCAAAAA
>CAYGVY010000332.1:0-1835 GCA_964353435.1 uncultured Thermoplasmatales archaeon
TATCCCGCTAAAATAATTAAACATTTTATTATTTAAAAATATATCTTTTTTATATTGATTTCATTTCAATCCCATTACGATATATTTTTATTTCAAAGCTTCTAATTACGCAACCTGTACTTTTAAAATTAAATTATGAGCCTGTCCGAGTAATAAATAAATCACGATAAATATCGCTATCTATATCAGGAGACAACAGATATACATCTCTTAGGTGAAGAGATGAGTAAAACATATCGTTTTTATGACTCTGAACAAATATTACTTTTTCCTCCAAATATTAGAGAATGGCTCCCGGAAGGACATCTCGCCTTCTTTATCGACACCCTCATCAGCCATGCAGACATCTCAACAATAACAGACTACTATGAGCAGTCCAATCGCGGGAACCCACCATACGATCCACGTATGATGACAAAAATACTTACCTACGCCTACTGCATCGGAAAACCTTCATCCAGAAAGATCAACAAGGCATTGTACGAGGACGTCGCCTTCCGAGTTCTTGCTGCCGGGAACTTCCAGGATTTCAGAACAATCAGCGACTTTCGGAAAATCCACCTGAAATCATTAGAAGAATTGTTTGCTCACGTATTGGACCTGTGTTCTGAAGCAGGCCTCATGAAACTTGGTACCGTCACCGCTTGACGGGACAAAATTAAAAGCAAACGCGAGCATCGATCAGAACTACAACCATCGGAAACTTACAGAGAAAGAAGAACATCTGCAGAAGATCGCCCATGAACTCTTTGAAAAAGCAGAACAAACTGACGATGAAGAAGATCGTATCTATGGCAAAGACCGACGTGGTGATGAGCTTCCTGATGGGTTCCGAACCAAAACGGAGCATTTGGAGCGGATCCGAAAAGCAAAAACCATTCTTGAACAAAGACAGCAGGAGAAGAAAAACAAGTACGATCGGAAAAAACAAGAACGAACTAAGACGGAAAAGAAGACGGGTAAACGATTGCGTGGTCGTAAACTAAAAAAGGTTGAACAGAACCCGCAGGATTCTGCAGTGGCGAACACGACTGACCCGGACAGTCGTGTGATGAAAACCCGGACTGGATACATTCAAGGATACAACGGGCAACTTGCAGTAGATACAAGCAGCCAGGTGATTGTCGCCGCTGATCTTGTTTCGGATCAGAACGATAAACAACAACTCCCGCCTATGATGCAGAAGATACAAGAAAACATCGGACGGCTCCCACAACGTGCAACCATGGATGCCGGCTATGATAACGAGGAACAGATCAGACCATTCTGGGACAAAGTAGATCTGTACATCCCTACACAGAAAGACTGGAAACAACACAAAACCATGAAAGAAACTCCGCCTCCAAAAGGAAGAATCCCTATGAAACTACCGCTTAGGGAACGGATGAAACGAAAACTCCTGACGAAGAAAGGGAAAGCCATCTATAAGAAACGAGGAAGCAGTGTAGAACCAGTGAACGGACAAATCAAAGACAGCAGAGGATTTGATAGGTTATCGCTCCGAGGACTGCAGAAAGGAAAAAGCGGATGGAAAGTTCATCTGTACTACCCATAACATCCTCAAACTCTGGAGACATACAACACCAATGCCATCGTACTAACGTAAGGGAATATACCTCTCTGCAGAGTAGAATAAGTCGATACTGATGAGCATTATCTCTTATCCAACTGGAAATTGGCTGCTGGACAGTCAATTCAAATACTTATCACATCAAAAAGTTCGATTTCTCAGACAAGCTCTTATCATCAGTGTTACAACTAAAATATTTTGTTTTTTCATATTTTTTTCTACCTCCTCTTTACAAAAAAAATAATTCCTCACTAAAAATCTTTAA
>CAYGVY010000333.1:0-1833 GCA_964353435.1 uncultured Thermoplasmatales archaeon
TTGATTTTTACCTCATATCCAAGTGTTCCTTTACCCATACTCCGGACACCTTTTGTGAGTTCTCCGATAGGGGACGAAATAAAGTAATTAAAAAGGAAAAAAATAAGAAGAAAAGAAATGACAATGAAGATTCCTGAATACATTGATATCGTCACAATCATCTCTTGCGTCATTGTATCTAAACTTGAAAGTGAAAAAATATATCTCACGGAATAGCCGTGTGCCCCCCATTCCTCGAAATACGGTTGAATGATATCAACACGTCTTGTTTTTTCATTGAGAACAAGTGAAGATACCGGATCTCCTGCCCTTTGCATCAATGTCGCATTTTCAAGCAATCTTTCCCCATATGTTCTTTCGTCATATTTTCCGTCCTGTATCTCTGTAGAGTCAAAGAGAATCTTACCATTCACATCTACGATTTGTATTTCTTCGAGGTTATTGTTCAGATTCATTAAATTATCCATGACTTCAGCGAATTTGTAAAAACCAGATTCATAATACAATTCATAATTTTCAATCACGTACACAACGGATAAACTAGAGAAGGAGTCGGCATTAATGATTAAAGAGTCTTTTGCTGCTTTTGATTCTCGTTCAATTATCACGAGAGAGCTCGCGAGAAAAACCACCAGCAGAATTAATATAAGAGGTAATATAATTTTCAATTTTACACCGTGGAATTTCTTCATTCCTGGTTGCACCAGCAACCATGTATCTCATCTCGTTTATTTAACAGTAATTTCTTCAATGAGTGTCATGAGATCCGATCTTGGATTCCATACAATATAGTCTGCGACACCTATATTGCATACACTAATGTAAAGAGGAATACAGGCAACATCATCCATTGCAACCTTAAACCCCTCCCGCATGAGAACCAATCTCTGCTTTTGATTCATCGTATGAGTGATTTCCAGAGCGACTTGATCGACAGTTTGATTTGAATAGCATCCGAAATTATATGATCCGATCCCGAGGGGATCATTCTCGGATCGTAAGAGATAATCGAATATTTCGCCGCCATCACCGGTCGCTGGAATCCAACCGATAAAGTAAATTGAGCAGTTCCTCGCATATAACTTATTATAATATTCCTCAGCAGGTAGTAGATTGACGGTGATGGATAGTATTTGTGAAAGTTGTTTTGCTATTTCTTCGGAAATCTCAATTTGCGTTGGAAACTCTTCCGGACAATCTAATGTTAAATTAAACCCATTTTCATAACCAGCATCCTTTAGGAGTTGTCTCGAAAGATTCAAATCATAAGGCAATCGTTTTATCTCAAGATTATAACCAAAAATTAATGGTGATAAAAACTGAGAAGCAGGTTCTGCGGAAGAAAAGAAAATTTTTTTAATTAAAATATCCACATCAATCGCATGATACATCGCTTTCCTCACTCGCACATCTGCTAAAGGGTTTTTCTCTCTCGGGAACCCACTACTATTGTTTTCCCTGAAATCAAAACCCAAATACATCACTGTTGGGTTTGAGACTTTCTTTACAGTTAGTCCTGAACTATTTGCTATCTCATCAACATACATTGGAGGAATATGCTCTATTATGTCGATATCTCTTGTAATAAGTGCGTTTTTCCGTTCTTCGGTATCTTTAATCACCTCCAAAATGACTTTTTTTATGACTGGATGACCCATGGAATATTCATCAAATCTTACTAAGGTAATGTGATCTTTTGGAACATACTCTTCAAGTTTATATGCGCCTGTTCCAATTGGCCATTTTTCTGTTGTCTCCTCCTGATATTTCTGTGAGATAATAGGAATATTAACCAATTTATTTAAGAGGATAGGAAACGGCTGATTTGTTACA
>CAYGVY010000334.1:0-1819 GCA_964353435.1 uncultured Thermoplasmatales archaeon
GTGCGAGTCGATAGCTAGTCCCTTCTCCCGGTGTTGCCTCCAGGTTAAAGATGTTTTCTGTTTCTTCCTGGAAGTCCGCGATTCGTTTACGCATGTAATCCAATACTTTTTCTGCAAATGCTTTCCCTTCGGTCTCTGCGATGCTCTTGTTCATGAAGTTCAGCAGCGCATCGTTCATGCCGATGAGACCAATGGTAGAGAAATGGTTCTTCCAGTATTCCCCAAAGGTTTTCTTCACATCTGAGAGATAGAAGCGCGAGTAGGGATGTAACCCGCTGTCGGTGAGGTTCTCGATGAGATCCCGTTTGATTTCCAAGCTTTGTCTTGCAAGCACCATAAGTGAATCGAGTCGTTCAAAGAAATCAGTGTCATCTTTCGCAAGATACCCTATTCGCGGCATATTGAGGGTGACGACACCTATCGATCCTGTTTTTGGGTTCGCACCAAACAACCCACCACCACGTTTCCGTAGTTCTCTGTTGTCCAAACGTAAACGGCAACACATACTTCGCGCATCATCCGGTTTCATGTCGCTGTTAATAAAATTACTGAAGTATGGGATCCCGTATTTCGCGGTCATGTCCCAGAGTGGGGCAAGTCCATCGTTGTTCCAGTTGAAATCTTTCGTGATATTATAGGTCGGGATGGGAAACGTAAAAGGTCGTCCCTTTGCATCTCCATCATACATAATCTCTGCGAACGCATGATTCACCATGTCCATCTCATCAGAGTACTCGCTATAGTTATTGTCGGTGAGCTCCCCTCCGATAATCGCTGGCTCCTCAGTCATGTAACCAGGGACGGTAAGATCCATAGTAATGTTCGTAAAGGGGCTTTGAAATCCAACTCGTGTGGGCACGTTCATGTTGAACATGAATTTCTGCATCTCTTGTTTCACGTTATCATACTGGAGACCGTCTTTTGCTATGAACGGTGCGAGTAATGAATCGAAATTCGATAACGCTTGTGCCCCTGCGGCTTCACCCTGCAGCGTGTAGAGATAATTCACAATTTGCATCAACGCGGTACTGAAGTGCTTTGCTGGTTTACTTTCGATTTTCCCGGAGACGCCTTTAAAACCAAGGAGCAAGAGATCTTTAAGATCCCAACCGACACAGTTGTGATTCCACATACCGTTCACGATGAGGGTATGTGACGATGTCGTGATATCGTAAATGTAGTCATCAAGGATTTCCGTTGGTTCATTGTTCAGAACCTTATGCCATCCGAATCCTTCCGCTCGCCATGCTTTGGACGAGATCTGTGCCGACTGATACAACTGGGACGGGAGAGTAGCACTCGTTGTTCTAAAACTTACACCAAAGAGTGGATATTGTTGGATGATTTGTTTACCATGGTATTCCCGTGTCGTACCAACGCCTTCGAGATTCCTATCCCTTGCTGTGAATCCTATGACATTAAGTACCATTGCTAATTGCTCTAACATAGTTCTTGATGCTGTTCGTATCACAAGGCTTGTTTTTGAGGTGGCTAGAGACCCATCGCCATCAAGAATTCCTGCGATGAGTCCTTTCACAAACTGGAGGTTGTATGTCAGAATCTCAACCGGTAGACATTTATCTTTGCTGATTCCTTCAGCGTTGAAAATAAATTTAAAAAGATATTCAACCAAGGTGGAGTTGGCGATTCGTAATGTAACAAATCCGTCTTCCTTTCTTGTGTACACTCTGCATCCTAACTCATATGCAGTCTGAGTAACACGGTGAATGATTTCTTGATTTTCGCTGATGTCTTTTTGTTTCATGCAGATACGATGGGGCTCCATCCATCCTTCTGCAAGGTAAAATCCAACAAAATA
>CAYGVY010000335.1:0-1811 GCA_964353435.1 uncultured Thermoplasmatales archaeon
ACGAGAAGAATGATGTACCCCCGTTTATTGATGCCACTGCTGCACATTCTGGTGCATTACTCGGTGATGTGCGGCATGACCCGTTCCAATCTGCTGGATTAGAAACCCCGCCACATCAACTCGTGGAGGCTGGTGCGATCCACCGGGCGCATAAAGGAGTGTTATATATTGATGAGATTAACACGTTAAGTTTACCCTCGCAGCAGCATCTGTTAACCGCGATTCAGGAGAAAAAATTTCAGATCACAGGGCAGTCAGAACGGAGTTTTGGTGCAATGGTAAAAACAGAACCGGCACCATGTGATTTCATCCTGGTTTCTGCAGGGAACCTTGATGCGTTAAATGGAATGCATCCTGCATTACGATCTCGTATTCGAGGGTATGGATATGAAAGCTACCTCAACAGCGTGATGGATGATACTCATGAGAATCGGGAGAAACTGATTCGCTTTGTTGCTCAAGAAGTAAAGAAAGACGGGAAGATTTGTCATTTCGATAAAGAAGCGGTCGCGGAAGTCATCCATGAGGCACAGCGACGAGCAGGCCGGAAAGGGAAACTGTCATTACGATTACGAGAACTTGGTGGTTTGATCCGGGTTGCTGGGGATATTGCCTACGAGCGAGGAGATAAAATTATCACGCAGAACCATGTAATTGAGGCAAAACGTATCGCTCGGTCATTAGAACAACAGGTCGCGGATCGGGCATTGGAGTCACAGAAGAGCTATCGTTCCTTTAGAACCCTGGGTGTAGAAGTCGGTGTGGTGAACGGTCTTGCTGTGCATTCTGCTGATCCTTCAATGAGTGAGTTTTCTGGGTTGGTCTTGCCGATTGTTGCGGAAGTAACCCCTGCGGGATCACAATCTGAGGGAAAGGTGATTGCAACCGGCAAACTTGGGGATATCGCAAAAGAATCAGTACAGAACATCTCTGCGATTATCAAAAAATATATGGGCAGGGATATCTCCAAACATGACATTCATATTCAGTTTATTGGCACGTATGAGGGCGTTGAGGGGGACTCTGCGAGTATTTCTCTGATCACTGCGGTGATTTCCGCAATGGAAAATGTTCCGGTGCGACAGGATGTTGCGATGACTGGCTCAATTAGCATCCGAGGGACCGTGCTTCCGATTGGCGGTGTAACAGCAAAAATCGAGGCAGCTGCTGAGGCCGGGTTGAAGACTGTGCTTATCCCGAAGGCGAATATGAATGATGTGCTCATTGAGGATAAATATAAAACATTAATTGAAATCATCCCGGTCGAGACATTGACCGATGTTCTGCAAACAGCATTAGTCGGTGAAGGAAAAGAGGAGCTGTTGCGGAAATTAAAGGAGATGCGACCTCCGAAAATCATTGGTAAAGTGGAACTAGAGTCAGAGCGGAAGATGCAAACTCCTCTTAAATCTGAAGAAGGAAAAAATTAAAAAAAACAGATTATTTATTAAAACAAAAGAAAAAGTAAAAAACTTCCTTCACGGTTCGTTGGTTTGATATGAAGGCGTTATTTATCGGGCGTTTTCAACCCTTCCATCTGGGGCATTTATTGTTGTTACAACGACTGAGTACGCAGTATGAGGAACTCATCATTGGTGTCGGGTCTTCACAATACCGTGACACCTGTGAAAATCCATTTTCTGAAGTGGAACGAAAACAGATGATTACACAATCATTAGATACAGTGGGAATTCATAAGTATCGAATTGTTACAATTCCAGATATTCACGATCCACCTCAATGGGTTGATCACGTCTGCTCCATTGTCTCAGATTTTGATGTTATCATTGCGAATAATCCATTTACGAGAA
>CAYGVY010000336.1:0-1809 GCA_964353435.1 uncultured Thermoplasmatales archaeon
GTACAAGAGTCTGAAGTGAATGAAAATCAACTCTATAAAGAAACCAATCTCACAGAGGTTGATACGATCACCTTGCAATATCCTGATGGCGCGAAGGATGCTGAAACCGTAATGGTTGATACCAATGGTGACATCTATATCGTATCAAAACGGCTACCTTCAAATAAGATATATCGTGCAGTATATCCACAGTCAACCACTGAAACAACTACTCTTGAACTTGTTGCAACGCTTCCAGAAAAACCAGAGTTCAAATGGATAACAGCAGGTGATATATCACCTGAGGGAAACTGGATAATCTTACGAAACGATCAAAGTAATGATTCTGCATCTATCTGGTATAGAGCCTCAGGAACTGATCTAACGCAAGCATTCGGAACAAATTATAGCATTGTTGACATAAATGATGAACCTCAAGGAGAAGCTATATGTTTTGACTCGGAAGGTTCAGGTTTTTATACAGTAAGTGAACATGCTGGTTATGATAGTGTACCAATTTGGTACTATCAATTATCGAACCAGCAAACAACAAATCAACAAAATAAATCAGATATTACCTGGCTCTTTCTGATAGGAATTTTTCTCATTATCATTTTGTTAATTATTTTTATTATAACCAAAAACTCAAGGGTTCATAATCTCGTTTTTGGAATTGTTATCATTATTGCTATAGGTGTTTATGCTTCTACAACTCTTTTTGAAAACCAAGCAATTTCAACAGAGAATATTGAAATTCCAAATATTGATTCTCAACAAAAAGTATTGACCGTTAGTTATAATTCAACAGACTATGACTATTCCTTGGATGCATTGATTTCCTCTTATGAATCTGTTTCAGGTTTAGGATCTAAAATTAATCAGATTGGTACAATTTCTAATCCTGAAAATTATACAGGCATTCCTATTTACCTACTTTTACAATCAATTGATGATTTACCAGATAATTATTGGCTTATTGCCAGCGCAAGTGATTATGCATATAATTTCTCTAAAGAAAACGTTAGTGGAAAGGTCGGTCTGTATAACGAAGATGGTGAGTCATGCGGGATAGGAAATATGACCATGGTAGTAGCCTATGAAATCAATGATTCATTTATTGATGAAACATCTGGAGGGCCATTGCGAATAGTGTTTCTTGATGAAAAAGGATCAATTACACATTCAAGCATGTGGGTAAGCTCAGTCAATAAATTAATGGTAATTAAATCAGAAAACACTAGTGGAAAGCATAGTAATATTCCACCTATCATATCGATAAATGTTAGTAATTTATCTGGATATGTACCTCTCACAATATATTTTAGAGGAAATGCATCTGATCCAGATGGAATTATCACGTCCTATGAATGGGATTTTGGTGATGGATATTCTGATACTAAAAAAGACACGTCACACACGTATACCAGAACAGGCTCCTATAATGCATCGTTTACAGTCACCGATAATAATGGAAGCAGCAGCATAAAGACTGTTCAAATCAACGTCAACTACCTTGTTGTGGATAGATGTGTTTCACCAACTGACTTTAAAGACCCAGATAATGATTGGGACAATCCCAAGTATGGATTTGATGATAATATCAACTCTTTTACTAGTTGTACAAAAAAAGGTTTTTGGAGATGGAGATGGACAGGATATTTAGAACTCATTGCACCGAACCCTCTGCAGTGTGATAAGATACGGTTTATTGCGTGGTATCATTTGAGATGGTGTAACGAAATCGATATTGATGTATTAATCAATGACACATGGGTTGATATTTATCAAGGTGAGTATAAAAACAAAGAATGGGTAACAGTTGAATTTCCA
>CAYGVY010000337.1:0-1803 GCA_964353435.1 uncultured Thermoplasmatales archaeon
TTGATATCGCAGGTGAGCATAAAATCATGGTAATCTCTGATGAGATCTATGATGATCTAACCTTTGATGGGAAACAGTACGCGACCGCGTCACTGACGAACGATGTCCCGATTATCACCTTTAATGGGTTTTCAAAAGTGTATCTGATGCCTGGGTGGCGTATAGGGTACACCATGTTCAAACATAACGGGGAACTTGAGGAAATCCAGGATGCGTTTATGCGCATTGCTCGATCGCGGCTCTGCGCAAACGCGGTGTGTCAACTCGCTTGTATCCAGGCGTTACAAGGACCCCAGGATCATATTGAGCGAGTCAATGATAAGTTGCGGAAACGACGTGATTTCTCCTACAAACGTCTCAACGAGATCGAGGGTATTTCGACCGCAAAACCAGATGGTGCGTTCTACATTTTCCCAAAGATTGAGGCGATGGGAAGAGGACCATGGAAAAACGACAAGGAATTCGTCCTTGATCTACTACAAGAGGCACATGTGCTGGTCGTGAATGGATCAGGATTCTGCGCGACCTACGGGAAAGGACATTTCAGAGCAGTGATTCTTCCACCTATGGAAACCTTGGAAACAGCGTTTGACGAAATGGAAGAGTTCATGAAAAAGAGGTTGAAACAACAATATAGTATCCATTCAAACTCATAGAATACTTTTTTTTCGTGAGAAATAATAATATAAATTACAAAACGATTCTCTTTTGAGAGGTATGTGAGAATGGAGGATAAAGAACCGAACGTGTTTGACAGCCCAAAATTATTCGAATACAAAGCCATGGAAACCAGGCTTTATGGAGAGTTGTTGAAAGCGTGTCGTCGGTACAATAACAAGCTGAGTATTATCTCTATTGTAGGGATTTTAGAGCTTATCAGCCAAGAAATGAAGGATTTGGATAAGACTGATTTTAAAGATATAGAAGAAGAAATAATCCACAACAGAGACCCATTGGATCGATTATTGTAATTGGTTTTTACGTGCTGGTATAGTCCTATTTTTTTTCTTATATTGCATTGGAATGATAACGAATTTTGTGCTACTCCGGAACAGTTAAAATATATATTTAAGTATATACACATTCTAGGTTTTTTATTGAGGATGGAATCAAAAGATTAATGAGGAGGAGAAGGTTAGAGAACTACAGGGGAACCATATGATTATCGCACAGTTAAGCATCGCACCACTGGGAAAAGGGACCAGTGTGAGCAACTACGTAAAAATTGTGACAGAAACCCTGAAAAAAGAACAGGTCAAATTTCAGACGAATGCGATGGCAACCGTCATTGAAATACAAGATTTAACAACCTTGTTTACCGTGGTTCAAAAAGCACATCTTGCTGTTGCTGCCGCTGGAGCAGAACGCATCATTACCGAATTAAAAATCGATGATCGAAGAGACAAAGAAGCAACGATGAAATCGAAATTAAACTCCCTGAAATAACAAAGGTCATTTGCGGTTTCAAAACAGTTATATGGGGCATCTTCATTTCGAGTTGCGGGAAGGTATCAATGTGTCATCAAAATCCTTAGTTGAAATATGTTTCCACGGACGAGGCGGACAAGGCGCAGTCACCGCAGCAAACCTTCTTGCTGCTGCAGCCTTACAAGACGGAAATAAAGGAGTACAGGCGTTCCCTTTATTTGGCGCAGAGCGACGCGGCGCACCAGTCAGAGCATTTGCCAGAATATCAGGAGAAGAAATCCACTTACGAAGCGAAATCTACAATCCGGATATTGTTATTGTCCTTGATGAAAGCATCATGGATATCGTCGATGTGTTGAAAGGTGTGAAGGATGA
>CAYGVY010000338.1:0-1791 GCA_964353435.1 uncultured Thermoplasmatales archaeon
ATGGTAATTTTGTGTTCATGTCGTAGACGGTGTTGATATTGTTATATCCAATAGAGTTGACATTACCTTGGACAGCAGTACGAACACCAGTATCCTCTATTTGAGCAGCATCTGCCGCAGCAGTTAAATTATCCTGTAAATATTTTCCTAAATATTTCGCCCACATTTCTGCAGCACCACAGGAATCCTGGCGGGTGAAGACCCAGATACGTTCATTACTTGCATTGGGATCTCCAACAAGCTGACCCCAAGTCTTTATGATTCTGTTATCGTAAATATTCGTGAAGATGTCATTGAGTTGGGCTTTAGTGACTCCTTGAGCAAGAATCCTGTCTTTCACAGGATTTTGACTATTCATTGTCGCAATGACCGCATCTGAGGCAACGGAAACCCAGAATACGCCATTCGCGATATCATTGTTCGAGACATCTTTCGAATACATTCCGATATCGACAACGCCGGCAAGCGCCTCTGTCATCCCCTTTCCTGCTCCTCCGCCAGAGACATCTATTCGTATATCTGGGTGAAGTTTTTGATATTCTTTTGCCCATACTTCCATCATTGGTTGAAGTGCGTTCGCACCAGATATTTTTATCACGTTTTTCTGTGTGCTGGTACACCCAGACAAGCATACAATTCCGACCATGCTTAGGATAAGAACTGCGATAAGTGCTTTCATTTTCTTTTGCGTTGGTTCTTTCATTTTTCATCGTCTCCGTTCGTTTTTTTTTTTTCCGAATCGTTGCTATAGGCTGTGATACCCAGCAACTAATTACCATAGTATATTATATTCGTAGTCCTATTTATATTTATTGGTAATATACCAACATTACTCCAATGTTAGCCAAAAATACAAACAATCGAAAAAAACAAAGTGAAATAAGTTTTATAAAGAAAATAAAATTTAATAAAGTAGAGCTTGTTATCAACTAAAATATGATTGAACAAGGACACCGAGAAATACTTGGACTCAAAGAACTCATTTGCCCGAAATGTGGACGCCAGAATATCATGACACTCCGTGGAGAAATCACAGCTGGAAAACATACTGTCCATGAATGCAAATGTAAAATCTGTGACTGCGACTTTCTCATCTCTAGCAGCATCATGAGAAAATAGAATACTTTTTTGGTGAAGTGGAGAAAGGATTTACTGTTTCAAACTAACTTTCAACTGCGGGTTTTTCTGTTTCATCACATTCTTTGCATTAATTTTATTTTCTCTCGCAAGCCATCCAATCGCAGCATAGACATCTTTCACGTCAATCCTTGTTAATCGTGCAAGAGACGAAATATCGACATCAGTTTGTTGTTGTGATAAAACAGTCCATATCTTTCCTGCATCAAACCCAATTTTTCCCTCAAGATTCGTACCGCCGATCTTATAAACAGTACCATTGCGACATATCTTATTCTCTCGAGCAAGCCAACCAACCGCGGCACTTAATTGATGCTCATTCAAAAACGTATTATTGATTAATTTTATCTCCGATAATGGTCCATTTTCATTTAATGCTTGCCATACCTTTCCTGCGTTTTGACCAAATTCCTCTGCGATGGTACTCATACCACTCCACCTTCAAAATAAGAATATAGCATAGTTGATTATATACGTTATGAGTCTTTTTGAGTCTTAATACATTTAATATTAGAGTTTACTGAAAGAAAAAAAGAGAACACAATCTCATATTATTCGTTTTTTCGTTCCCTAGTATTCACTCTTGGAACTCCTGTCTGCCTGCGCAACAACATTTATATACCATTTCTTTTATGCCTTACTTCCCTGTCTCTA
>CAYGVY010000339.1:0-1786 GCA_964353435.1 uncultured Thermoplasmatales archaeon
CGGGATTTATGTCGCGGCAATGTACCAATACGCCACTAAAAAGGAATTACCCTCGGACTTTGATCCTTCATTGATACCACCGCCAGTCTCTGGTTTTTAAGGATAAACCAAAGGATACTTGGAACGTAAACTCTGAACGCCTGGCTTATGGATTGCTGTGAGTGCTACTGATGTAAAGGATAATGACTATTGAGCATTTACCATCGGTAATTGTTAATTTTCAATGTATATCAATTGAGTTGAAATATGAAAAAATTAGGAAAAGATTTTAACATTACTTGAATACGACATAGCAGAATAATAACCAATTAAAAATCAATCCTTCCTCTGAAGCAAAAACAATCTTTTTTTCTCTTTTTAAAGAAGGTGTTTACAACCATAAATAGATACTATTTCATCTACATTTTTTGTTCTTCTGTTAAATACATTTTTCAATAATTTTGAACATATTTAAATTTTTTTTCAAAATTCCCTTATTTCGTACAAAAAATTTAATAAAGGTTTAATAAACTTTGGTAATTATTCTTTATACGGAGAATAAGTATGCGTAGAAAAATAATTGGAATATTGATTTGTATGCTGTTGCTTGCAACAATCATACCGACGATAACAGCCATTCAACCAGTGCCAAACAGAATAAAACGATTCAATAACTGTTATATGGTCGCAGAAGGCATCCTTACCGATAAAGATTTCCCATCAATCATAGGAACAAGTATGTGGAAAATACAATTCAAGCGACCTTTTAATGATAGCCAATCTGAAATCTTCTATTGGTTTTTGCGATTTAACGAAACTGCGAAAGTGACGATCTATTCTGAGGAAAATGGTGAGATTCTCTGGCAACATCAAGGATCTACCGTCCCACAACTTCGGATTCTATGGTTTAACGGGCTATACACTGCATCGGACGATGGGCTTGATATCAGCGGAAAAATCCGTTATATACAAATAATAGAGAAGTAACCGTTGAATTCTCCCCTCATCTTCTTTTTTTTGTTTTCCAATATCAAGATTTGATTACTCCTGTTGTCACCTTTGTATGATTCGAATGATACGCTCCAATAATGTTTTTTAACTGTCGATTGTTCTATATTTTGAATGGTATACCTTTATCGTTGTAAAAAATGTGAAACAAAATTTCTCGTTCCGATGAAAATTCCTATAGAAAATAATCGCACCACGTATGTGTGCCCTAATTGCAAAAGCCGTAATTGGGGACCGCTTGATTGGTAAGGGAAAAAGAAGATCATCCACCAACGATATGATCCGGCAATTTCTTTTTTAACCCTTCAAAAAAATCAGATGTTGCTTTATTGCTCGTTCGACCTAGAAATGCAGCAATTCCAAAATTTATTGATTTATCACCATAGAAAATTTCTATCGCTTTCCTGCCGGACCGTAGACCTTTCGCAGACGAAAAACTCGCCTTGGTTATCCTAGCAAACGGGATATACATGAGTTGATCTGAACCCAAGGCGCGATGGAGAAGAAGTATCAATCGTTGATTAGACAGCAGAACAACTCCTTGATTTTGTTTCGCCAATTTTTCAGAAAAGTTGAATATTTTACTCTTCGATTCGATAGTTTCCCCATTTAATAATTTTAGATATTTTTTAAGTTCTTTTTCTACTGAGGAACCGCCCTTTACTTCGTCTATAATAATATCATTTTGTGGATTCATCTTTTTCCCCGCTTACATTGAATGAATGACGTAACAGAACTGTATCTTATACTATTTTCTTAAATAGTTGTGTTTGGCGGAATCGTCATATTCCTTGTTCGA
>CAYGVY010000340.1:0-1784 GCA_964353435.1 uncultured Thermoplasmatales archaeon
GGGGTTACAGTTCTCTCTATAAAAGTAGGTTGAAAACGTGCTTATAAAATGCCGGTCCGGTCATGTATTTTTCAGCTGTCACTCTATTCAGTTGGGTTTTTTATAGCAAACTTGATTGTACAGCGAAAATAAGGTAAAATCATCTTTTTGATTTATTTAATGACTGAGGGTTTCTACATATCCTGATATCATCTAGAAACTTTTATATACGGAGGAGCATATGAAATATATAAAATGAGATATAGGGGTCTTATTCAAGATGAACTATAAGATAATTAAAAAATGGCTTGTAGTTTGTATAATATTGATGTTTTTTGCCAGCGCGTTTTCTGGAATCTCCAAAAAAACAACGAATACCTCAGCTCTTCAATCCTTGATAAAAGTTTCTTCTGAGATATCTGAGAATTCCTCTCCATTACAAGGTTCCTGGCAGCAAATAAATGAAAATGGTTTTGGGGATAAACACAATGTGGGTACCAGAGCAATGACTGTTTTTGCTGGATATCTTTGTGTTGGGGTAACGAATTTCAATTTGAGTAGTAAAGAGGTGAATGGTTGTGAACTCTGGTGTTATAATGGAACAGATTGGATTCAGGCAGTAGGAAATCGTTCAAGTGCTTCCATTGGCCCGGGATTTGGGAATAATGACAACGCTGAATGTTCGGTTTTAATCGAGTTTAAGCATATGTTATATGCGGGAACCGCAAATAACAAGAATGGATGTGAATTGTGGAGGACAAAAAATCCCGTAACGGGACCATGGGAAAAAGTAATAGATAAAGGATTTGGATATGCTTCGAATCTTGCAATGTGGTCCGCAGAGATATTCATGGGGTTTCTTTACATTGGTACGATTAATTTTCCCAAAGGCTGTCAGATATGGAGAACATCTAATGGGACAGATTTTGAAGCTGTTGTTGGTGGTCGGTCACACACACCGAGTGGGTTTGGAGAATCGATGAATATCTACGCTTGGTATATGAAGGAATACAATGGTAAGTTACTTGTGGGAACGCAAAATATATTCGGTGGAGAAATATGGCGAAGTACAGATGGTACTGCCTGGGAATGTCTTGTTGGACCGAAGGGAAAGTATCCACGAATTTTTCAGATAGATGATCTGAATTGGGGAATCAGAACTTTGACTGTCTTCAAAGGAGATTTATATGCTGGTACTGCAGCAATGCCACCGTTAACAGTCACTCTCAAAATAAGGGGAATTGATGATAAACCTCATGAGGTAAAAATTTTTAATTCTCCGGAAATAGGATTGCAGATTTGGCGGTCAAACCCTAGCGAAGATCAGAAATGGCAGTGTATAGTCGGGGGATATACAAAGAAGAACAGTTCGGGGAATGGATTTGGTGATAATCATAATATTTATGCATGGACCATGAAAGTTTTTAATGATTCATTGTATGTTGGCACATTTAATGTTAAACGGGAAAATATTTCTCTTAGTCTAAAGGACATGATTAAATATATTATGACGAAAGGAAATCTTGTGTACCAACTTGGTGCAGATTTGGTTACGAAAAAAGGTGATGGGTGTCAGGTTTGGATGACGAACGACGGTACTCATTGGATCCAAGTTGTTGGTAATGAAACAAGTGGTCCGGGTAATGGATTTGGGGATGTAAATAACAATGGGATACGATCGATGTCAGTATATCAAATTAAGAATACAAATGCGCTAATTATTGGAACAATAAATGCAGTGACAGGTTGTGAAATCTGGAAATACCAATAACGTATTCCAATAATATAATTAGAACAGATTCCAT
>CAYGVY010000341.1:0-1783 GCA_964353435.1 uncultured Thermoplasmatales archaeon
ATACCAATGAGACAATCATCTAAAATGGTTGCGCCATGGATCATTGCAGCATGACCTATCGTTACGTTTTTACCTATCTTCACCTGATGCTCTGCATCTGTGTGAATGACGCAGCAATCTTGAATGTTAGACCCATCTCCAATCACAATGGAGTTTTCATCACCGCGAATCACCGCATTTGGAAAGACGCCACAGTTCTCACCAATCGTCACGTTGCCGATGATGACCGCGTTTGGTGCAATGAAACTTGACTTGTGGATTTTCGGCATATAAGCACAATCTCCTCTCCGTTAACGAGGAAGCATATCTTATAGTTTTTCGCACGCAGGAACCTTTATTTCATTCAAATCACAACATATTTAATCACCAAAAGTATGCTTTCTTTTTAGAGTGAGAGTTATGAATGAAATTGTGTTCTTGTTCGGTGACCAGGCAGGTACCATCTGGCAAATACTCCATAATCGTGGGCCTCTTTCTGAACCGGAACTTCTGACTCTAACACATCTTACTGAACCGCAACTTTATACTGCAATCGGTTGGCTCGCCCGAGAAAACAAGATACGGAAAGAAAATAATACGTATATGCTTGGTGAGACAAATCTTGGGCCACTCATTGGTAAAGAAGCAGGAAAAATATGGCGGACGTTAGAAATTTGGGGCGAAGTCGATGTCTTGTCTCTCTCACGATTGTCCCGTATTGTTGAACATGATGTTTTCACTGCAATTGGGTGGCTTGCCCGAGAAGGAAAAGTTGACGGTGCCATCAGTAATATCGATGAGAAAAAAATACTCTTCTGGCTGAAATAACACGACATCCAATTTTTTGTTTTATTCTTTTGATTTTCTCCTGAAAATACCTTTGATTTTACCACTGACTCCACCACTGGTTTCTCCTTCTGAGGATTTCTTCCGTCGGAGTTTGGAAACCACATGTTTAAATTTCCCTTTTATGCCTTTCACTGGTTCTTCATCTGGTTGTTCTGCTGTTTCTGCCTGACCTTTCCTTCTGAAAAATAACCAACCTTTTTTCTCTATTTTCAGTTTTGGTTTTTTAACGGGCAATCCAACAAGGTTGCCATTCCCATCAAATTGCAGGATGAATGTGCTCCGGGGGGGTTTAATGTCTTTTAATTGCTGCAGAACCTCGGTTGTTGCTTCAGGTTCTAGTTTATTGATTTTTTCCTTTCTCCAAAAAGAAAGCCGATTGATTTTTCTCTCCGCTGGTTGCTCTCTCCTCTCATGTTTGAACAAGGGCGATCGTTTTCGTCTCTCTTTCTTACTCGGAGATATTTCTCCAACAGGTTCTATCCGCTGCGGTTCTTCGACGATTTCTGCGGGTATCTGAGTTGGGCGTTCTACTTCTTGCAGGATTTCCTCTGATTCGAATAATTCTTCTACGTATAATTCAGAGTTTTTTACTTTCTCCTCCATTGATTCGAGTGATTTGAATAATACCATTATCTCTTCATGTGTTTTTATCTCTGGAGATTCTTTTTTTTGGTTGTCCACTTTTCTGTTCGCCCCTCATCATATTTTATTTGTGTTTATTAAAAGATAACGGATTTGTATAAAAAAACCTATCTCTTTGTCTGGCCTCTCTCTTTGGTTGTTGAGCGAGAGAGGTATTATTCGATTGTTAGTATTTTCTCATACCGCAGGATCGACTCGTCACAAAATGGACAGTATTCTTCCACGATGATGAGGGAGTCGATTTTACGTATGGGAATTTGTTTCGTTTCTTTTTTACATACTTTACAGTAGGTCATACCTAACACCTTACTTA
>CAYGVY010000342.1:0-1772 GCA_964353435.1 uncultured Thermoplasmatales archaeon
AGTTCTTCTCCTCCTTCTTTCTCCCGTACCCGCGCAGAGCAACACACAAGATGATGCCATCTACGATTCAACAGAACTTTCTTATGATCGATCGACCCGCGCTTCCATTGCAGATGCGGTGATCGTCCCTGAGAGTAACCCATTTTTTTGTCTCATTAGTACTAGTGTTGCATGTTGGTATGACAGAACAGCGAATACTACTGGGCTAATCCCCTTGCTGGTACAACACCAAGGCAAACTCGTCGACGCGCAGACACGATTCCTTGAGACATTTTTTTCCTCAAATAACTACAGCCTTCTAATTCTCGGTGAACACCTTAATACTTCCTATCCTACCACAGAGATATTAGGCGCCCCACCCACAGTTGCATTAACTCTTGCAACACAAGCGTTTACGACAGCCCCAATCGTTCTTATTATCCCCTACGAAACTGAAAATGCTTACCTGCTCAGCCTCCTCGCAACACCGCTCGCAAGCTACTTCAACATGCCGATCCTCATCTACGACAACAACGACGCAGCGCTTCAAACTGTCTGCACGCAGCTACAAACAACCCAAGCGTATCTCATTGGAGATATCGCTCTTAACCTCACCAATATCACTTTGATACCCCTCACAAATGAAGAAGCAATCACCAATACTATCCTCACCGTCATCAAAGAGCAATTTGGTGTAATCAACTATCTTACCATGACCAACCCATCTGATGTTATCCCACCCGCGGTCATCAACACAACGAAAATACAAATAACCGACCATATTACAAATAAAAAAATCATCATTCTGAACAAAGAACTCGATGTAATTGGAAATGATACCCGAGAGTATAATATAGCCATCCCCAAAGGTATTAATCGAGTGCACATCTCTGGAGAAATTCTTCAAAAAGAAAGACCGTTTTTTCAACGCTTCTCTCCGATCGTTCCCCTTATTTTCATGACCCTTACTGATGCACAGGGGTATATCGTCGCGTATGCTAACAGCATGGGCTATGATTTCGGAAACACATATCTTGAAACACTCACGTGTAATGCGTCAGGAGCATACACCCTGCAGGTAAGGGTATTTAATGGCATAAAAGGTGGATTCTTCATCCAGCGGGGAATATCTTGCTTCGATGCCGATATCAATATCACCGCAACCATCACCATATTAGGAAACCCGCATCTCCCGCTTATTCCAAATCTTTCCATTATCGCACCGTATCTTACTGCAGCCCACGGTGGACTCATCATCGCAAACACCACCTGGGAGCTCACCGATGTGTCCTATGCATCGGCTGCCCAAGGTTCAGGGGCAGGCCCCTGGTACAATGAATCGTTACATCCCTTCACGAACAAGAAAGTCAACGCAACAGTACAACAACTCAATAGAACGTTAGACGCTCTTGACACCCATGACCTTCTCAGTGGATATCTCAACGAGCCAGCCTGGCTTGCTATTCTTGCTGATACCACCATGATTCCGATGTACTACTTCGGTCCCTCGCAAGAAGATATCCCTGACCGAGGGTTGCCATCAGATAACCCTTATTCACTCAACGAGAATCTTTCGGTGGGACGTCTTATCGGTTGGGATATACAAGATGTTTCCGTACTTATTGCACGGACGTTTTTCTATGAAACCCTCTGCGGTCAACCAGAAAACCCAGGTGATTGGCATCATCGATTCAGTTTCGTCTTTGGAGAAGGATTTGGCGAGACCGGAGGAATCTTTCATCAGGTCCCCTATGCCAAAGAAATCAGGAACTACGGGTTTACCTCAAAAGTCT
>CAYGVY010000343.1:0-1769 GCA_964353435.1 uncultured Thermoplasmatales archaeon
CCTCAGGAATCATGGATGAGGATGCAGGCAGCATGCAACGCATGATTGACTGTGGAGCGGGTGCTATCGTCACAAAATCAATCGGGATGCAGCCCCAGGAAGGATACGCTAACCCAACGGTTCTTGAGCTCGAGTTCGGCCTCTTAAATGCCATGGGCCTCCCAAATCCTGGCATCGATCTCTATGGACAAGAAATGAAAAAACTACAAAAATCCAAAACACCAATTATAGGCAGTATCTACGCAGCTACTGCCTTGGAATTTGTCGCACTTGCTCACAAGATGGAACAGTACGGTGCTGCGGCTGTAGAGCTGAACGTAAGCTGCCCGCACGCAAAAAGATACGGACTAGAGGTCGGCTGCGATACAACCTTGCTACAAGCTATTGTCTCATCGGTCAAAAAACAGGTTAAAATTCCGGTGTTTGTGAAGCTCTCACCTAATGTGGTCAACATTGTTGAAATCGCACAAGCAGCAGAAAAAGGGAACGCGGATGCGATAGTCGCTATCAATACCGTAAAAGGGATGAAAATCGATCTTGAAACTGCGCATCCGATCCTCGCGAACAGGACCGGTGGGTACTCCGGCAAAGCAATTAAACCAATCGGTGTCCGCTGCGTGTATGACATCGCACAAAACGTTGACATCCCGGTTATTGGGGTGGGAGGCGTCACGACTGGGGAGGATGCGGTTGAGTATTTCATGGCTGGTGCCTCTGCCGTTCAAATAGGATCCGCCGTCTATTACCGTGGGCCTGATGTCTTCAAACACGTCTGTACAGAAATCAATGTCTGGATGGACAAACATGGATATAAAAAAATCGCTGAGCTTGTTGGAGCTGCGTACCAATGAACATTCCAACCATTACCACTATCCTTAATAGCACCACGGAAGCAACAAACGTTAAAACCATCACCTTTAGATATCCTGGACCTGTTTTGCCTGGTCAGTTTTTCATGATATGGATCCCGGGTGTTGACGAGATTCCTATGAGCGTTTCTGAGATAACCAAAGATGTGAAAGGAATCACGTTTCGTAAAATCGGAGATGCAACCCATGCTCTGTATCATTTATCGCCTGGTAGCAAAATCGGTGTACGAGGACCGTACGGGAACGGATTCAAACTCACAGGAAAACATCTCCTTTTCGTCGGCGGTGGAACCGGAATTGCGATGCTTGCGCCAGCGGTTGAACAAGCACGAAAAAGAAAACTGAAATCAACGGTGATCATCGGTGTCAAAACAAAAAACGAACTCTTCTTTGAAGATCGCCTACGACGCTTCGGTGCAACCGTCTTGGTCTCCACCGATGACGGGTCCAAGGGGTACAAAGGATTTGCCTCAGACTTTGCAAAAGATGTCCTTAAAAAAGAGAAAATCGACGCGGTGTTCACCTGCGGACCGGAACCGATGATGAAAACCCTTCTTTCCTGCTGTAGAACCATTCCTTTCCAAGCATCCCTTGAGCGGTACATGAAATGCTCCATTGGGATTTGCGGACAATGCTGCATTGGAAAGGGTTTACGCGTGTGCCTCGATGGTCCGATCTTCGACGGAAAGAAATTAAAAAAAGTTGAGGACTTTGGTGTCTATAGGAGAGATGCCGCAGGACGAAAAATCCCGTTTTAAGAAAAAAAATGTTTTGGTACCGTTGAAATACAATTAAAAACTACATGAATCTTTGTTCAAATTGCAGGGGAATAGGTCTCGTCTACCATTTATTCGCATGAATTCGAGACTTGTTGTACCGTTCTTCTCTTGCTTTTATCTC
>CAYGVY010000344.1:0-1765 GCA_964353435.1 uncultured Thermoplasmatales archaeon
AATGTGAGGTATTGAGAATATGGTCTTAAAGAAGCAAAAAACACATAAAAATCCACCTTTTTTGAATTTTTATCGTCTCGTAACATTTATATCAATAAAGGTGATATTATTTCATATCCTGTTTTCAGCAGGGGAGGAATGAAGGAATATGAAAAACAAAATTATAGGAATTTTTGTCATGGGAATATTAATTCTTACTGGATTTGCCAGTATTACCAGCCAAGCAGGACCTGCGTTACAACCATTAACATCGCCTGATCCTCAAATTGTTGATATGATCCAGCAGGTGAACGAATCGCTTCTTTATGATTACCTTGCTCATGTCACTGCATTTGGACCACATGTGACAGGAACTGAAAATAGCATGAAAGTCTCGCAATACATCTATGATGAGTTTCAGACGATGGGGCTTGATGTGGAGTTTCATGAGTGGACTTTTGATAAGTTCACTGATCGTAACGTGGTGGCGACCTTACCAGGAACTGATCTCTCCAGTAATGCAACATTTGTTTTCTGTGCTCATCACGATACTGTCGATGTTTCACCAGGTGCGGATGATGATGGATCAGGGGTAGCAGCGGTTCTTGCAACCGCGAAAATATTGAGTCAGTATTCGTTTCCGTATACTATTCGGTTCATTACGTTTTCTGGGGAAGAACAAGGTTTGTATGGGAGTCATATGTATGTACGTGATGCGGATCAGCGAGGTGACAATATCGTTGCAGTTATCAGTCCGGATATGATTGGATGTGCCAATACATCTGAAGAAGGGCAACTTCTCAATTTTTGGTATGCTGAGTATTCAATGTGGATTGGAGATTTTGTAAGAACAGTGAGTATGATCTATAGAAATCAGATAGCTATGATTGCTATGACAGCCCCACTAAAAGCCTGTACATCTGATTTTCAATCCTTCGCGAAGTATGGGTTTGATGCAATCTTCCCTATAATATTTGGTGAGGATTACTTCGCTCATACAGCGAATGATACCATTGATCGAATTAATTTTACGTATCTTACAAAAGCAACAAAATTTTTACTCGCTGTTATCGCAGAACTCGCAAGCACGCCCATCGAACTCCAAGTCATGATTACAACACCATATGAAGGGTTCTTCTATTTTAACAACAATCCACTTTTCCCGCTTGTTTTTAAAGGGTATCATCTACTACAATTAGAGAGGATAACCGCTTTTTATAAGATACTTGGTCTCAGGGGAACAACTGTTATTCTTGGCACTGCGAATTTGAATGTCGATGTAATTCCATTATTGAACGACATCAAATATGTTTGTCTCTGTATCGATGGAGGTCCTCGGTATGTGCAACCGGGTGGCTCTACGCACTACCAATGGGCAATCCCAGGTCCTTATATTCCTATCGGAAGGCATAGTGTGGAAATCTATGTGGGTGATTCATCGGGAAATGTTGCATCTGATGCGATAAATGTCATCATTTACTAACAGTGAAATTCATAAGAAACCAGAAATCAGTAAAACCGTGTTCCAGCGATATCCCAATGCATTTCCACTACTTCAGCAGTTAATGGAGTACTAAGAATCTTTAATGAGAGGAAAATATGAGAAACAAAATCATTGGAATTTTTGTTTGTATGCTGTTGATAACAACCTGTGTTATACCAGTCAGTAGTACAATAAGTCAGAATGATGAAAAAAAATCATCAACACTTGAAATTCCAGATAGTCATATTATTGAAAATATTCCGTATGTGTGTCAGGGAGACTCCATGTATTGTTGGTGTGCAA
>CAYGVY010000345.1:0-1757 GCA_964353435.1 uncultured Thermoplasmatales archaeon
TATCGACAGGAAGATATTTCACTTGGAATCCTTGTGTTTCAAGATGTCGGCAGGTCTCAAGAACTCCCGGGTGTTCTATTGTTGAGGTAATGATATGCGGTCCTTTGGTCGTTCTTTTATCTTTGTTCAGATAAGCAACTCCTTTGATGGCAAGGTTATCTGATTCGGTTCCGCCGGCGGTAAAAATAATTTCATCATCTTTAGCGCCAAGTAAATCAGCGATGTGTGTTCTTGAAGTATCGACTGCTTTTCGTGCTTCTCGTCCAAATGCATGGATTGACGAGGGATTCCCATAGTATTCCGTGAAATATGGAAGCATCGTATTAATTACTTCAGCATCGACTTTCGTGGTGGACGCATTATCCATGAAAATTCGCTTCATAGTTTTTCGCCTCACTCTATTTCCATCATACGTTGTAATGGCACATGTGCCTTCTGCATAATTTCATCAGAGAGATTTATCTTCGGTTCCAAAGTCTCCATGCTTTTTAATACTTTTTCTAGTGTGGTTTTTTTCATATTTGGGCATACTGCTGTAGGAACCGGATAGAATTTCTTCGCTGGGTTTTCTTTCTCCAATCGGTAACAGAGCCCTTTTTCTGTACCAATGATAAACTCTTTTATCGGTGACGTCTTCGCATGATTGACCATTCCGTTGGTTGAAAAAGCGTAGTCTGCAAACTCTATGATTTCAGGTTGACATTCTGGGTGAACAAGGATTTCAGCATGCGAATGTTTCTTCTTTAATAAAACGATATCTTCTTTTCTGATATCATGGTGTGTGCGGCAGACTCCTGGCCAGAGGATCATCTCTTTTTCTGGAACCTGCTTCTGGATATACATCCCAAGGTTGCGGTCAGGGACGAAAATGATTTTTTTTGCAGATATGCTTTTCACAATTTTCACTCCATTTGCAGAAGTGCAGCAGATATCAGCTAATGCTTTGACGTCCGCTGTCGTATTAATATAAGCGACGACTTCTGCATCAGGATGTTCTTTGATAAGCCAACTCAGACTTTCTGCATCCACCATCTCTGCCATCGGGCAGTTTGCGGTTTTATCGGGAAGAATCACGGTTTTTTCAGGATTTAAAATCTTTGCTGCCTCTGCCATGAAATCAACGCCGCAGAAGACGATGATTTTCGCTTCTGTTTTGGTTGCCTTTAAAGATAAGTCAAGGGAGTCTCCAACAAAATCAGCGACATCCTGGATTTCCGGGTTTTGATAGTTATGTGCAAGGATCACTATATGATGTTTCTTTTTTAATTCCTGTATCTGTTGTTGAAGTGTTTTTTCCATAGTGATAAAACCCGCGATTTTTGTCCTGAATATCGCTATGGGACATAAAGGTTGTCCTTGTTATTATTTTTATTCAGCCAGGGAAAATCTATTTATCCTTGATGCTGATTTACCTGGTGTAGGAGATGGATAGCAGATGGATGTCATAGCATTTGTCATAGGTTTAATCATCGGTGTTATCACAGTGGGTCTTGCCATTGAGATAGGGATGAGAAGAGTCAATAAGACACAACCGGCGACCAGACCAACCCATAAATGGAGTATCGCGGAAATAGCAAATCCTCGTATAATCGCGGAGAACATGGGGGCTATCGAGCTTCCGAAGAACGCAAAAGTCGTGGTCAATGAATATCAAAATGGAGCGATGTTGAAGGGAATCGATGTGAAGCAGCATTCTGGTATCAGAGGGAACTTTATCCTTGGTGATGATCGTGCGTTGATTCTTTCAGGGCCTATCA
>CAYGVY010000346.1:0-1757 GCA_964353435.1 uncultured Thermoplasmatales archaeon
GAAAGCAACCTATCAGAGAAAGAAGGATTTTGCAGAGATCACAAAACTCACTGAAAGTCTCGAAGAGAAAAACATCACAAAATAACCGTCTGGAGGAATTGACCATGTATGAAGATCCGCAGGATATGTTCCGGGAGATGGACGAACTATTCACCCATCTTTATACCCGGATGGCCCGTGATTTCGCAGCGGGGGAGCCGCAGGTATTCGGGTACCATATGATCATCCAACAGGATGGAGAAACACCAGCGATGCCCAATTCACCGCGCGACCATCTTCGCGCAACCTCAGAACCGGTTGTGGAAATTCACCGGATTGGTGATGAGGTGAAAGTTGTTACTGAACTTCCCGGTACAACAATGGACGCGATCGATCTTGAACTGAAGGGATCCACTCTCATCATTGATGCTGATGGGGGTTCTTTGCAGTATCATACACATGCAGATGTATCCCGAGTGGATCCCGGTTCAATGCAGATTTCGTTTAAAAACGGAGTGCTTGAAGTGACGTTCAAGATTTTACCGGCTACATTAGATGAAGAAGGCCCGTGAGACCGCTTACCTATCATTCATTTTTCTCATAATCAGCGGCAATTGTTTAACTGAATACCAGCGATATGCTGATTTTGTCAACAGATGCTTCAAACTATCCTGATGAATACGTGAGGTTTATTATTTATTACTACAAAAATTCGGCTTTGTAGAAACGCACATGAATCGATTCAGTTCACACCCGAATCATGAAAATCGTTCTCTACACGAGGGATTTCCGCCTCATGGCTTCTCCGAGGCACGGCGGGCAGGGAGTTTTGTTGAATTTTAATCACCGATCCGCCGCACAGGAAGCCCCATCGGGCGTGGCGGCGTTTATCGAAACTGATCACCTTTTCAGCCTGTATGGTTGTCTCCCAAGGGGAATCGTGTCTGTTTTCATAGGAAATATTCAAACAAACTTGAACGCACAACAGGGGTTTCACCCCCGCTGTTTAGGTTCCCCACAAAATGCGATACCTTCTGAACAGGTAATAGATTATCATCCCGCTAAGCGCAGGGGCGGAAAGGGGGGACAGGCACAGTCCCCTCCTTCATGGTACCTGTGTTTTTTATTTCATGTCCTGATAAAAGGAATTCTATGAAGCCCTAAAATTTGTACTGAAGGATGTATTTTTTATTCCTCTGATTTTCAGATGACATCTGCGATTTTGTATTCTTTGAGAAAAGGAGGGTTCAACATTTTCCGCGGTTAAAAACTTCCCGATAAAAGGGGGCTGTCCAGCAGGGTTAGGGATTTTTCGGTCAGTATGATAAGTCTGATAAAGCTCGGGATCAAACTGCTACACAAATCAGGGCATCCGGTAAAGTATCAAGGGTTGTTCTTTTGTGACAGAGGAAGGCGGTAAAAAATGATACTTAAAGATTTCCTAATCAGCGCAGGAACAGAAAAAAATCTCACAGAGTTAATTCTCTTATTGAGTATACAGGCTCAGCAGGTGAAGAAAGGTTTTTTCCCAATATGTATGAAAACCCAAGCGTGCGAACTGACCAGAAATACTTTTGGCGAAGAGCAGATGGCTCTTGACAAGTACGCCGATGCGGTGTTTATCTCAGGGCTTAAAAATTCACGTCTCGTCCGTTCTATCGCGACAGAAGAACAGGAAAAGATCATAACAATCGATAATCCGAAAAACAATTTCGGGGTTGTTATCGATCCTCTTGATGGTTCATCGCTCATTGATGTGAACCTCTGCGTAGGATCGA
>CAYGVY010000347.1:0-1756 GCA_964353435.1 uncultured Thermoplasmatales archaeon
ACGATAGTCAATTCAAGAAACTTGAAGAAGACATCTACGATTTCATCAGTGATACGGGGACCTTTGCCAACAAGATCTCAGAGAACTTCGGCATCTCCAACACCGCGTTGAAAGCCTTAGTAAAACGATCCAATAAATTTCAATACACCGGTTTAAAAATAACCAGAACCCTGCCTGGACCTGAGATTAATTAAATTTTTTTTCACAATTGTTTTAAGCTCCCGAACTATTCAAGCTGTAATGGATTATACCGTTATTATACAAGCGTTCTGGATTGTCATTCCTATCTATGTTGCGAACGCAAGCGCAGTGATCGTCGGCGGAGGAGCCCCAATTGATTTTGGGAAAACCTGGAAGGATGGACGTCGAATATTAGGTGACGGGAAAACCTGGCGAGGACTGTTTGCAGGCACCTTTCTTGGGATGACTGCGGGGTTCGGTTTGGTGGTCGCTGCCAAATACCTTAAAACAAGTGAATATGCGTTTCTTGGTGTCACGGATTTTGAAGGATTCCCGATGATGATCCTGATTCTTTTCTCCTTGTGTTTTGGCGCGTTACTTGGAGATGTCATCGAGAGTTTCTTCAAACGACGTGTGGGCAAAGACCGCGGCCAGGACTGGATACCGTTTGACCAACTTGATTTCCTGGTAGGTGCACTTGTCTTTAGTTTCCTGATGAGTGAACTCCTCTACCTTCTAGGGTTGATTTGCCATCACTGGTTTTTCCACAACATCACGATATGGCATATTCTAATACTCCTGGTTGTCACCCCTTTCATCCATATCACAGCGAACGTTCTATTCCGAAAAGCACGTAAAAAGAACACAAAAAATTAAAGAGTTCGATGAGATTCCTTTCTAGTTGATAGTTCTGGCGGGAGTATGAACGAGCAGAAAACAACACAAAAAAAACAACCTATAAAAAATACCACGATTACGATGAATAAGGATTTGAAGCAATGGGTTTCTGCAGAAGAACAAGCAGATATCTCAAAAACGATAAACGCGAGATTAAAGGATAAGAAACCAAAGGGGAAATGCGACATCTGTCGGGTTCATCCGGCAAAATCCGTGTGTATCAAATGCGGGAATTCGGTGTGCAGTTCCTGTTATTTTACTATGGTTGGTTTGTGTCAAAGCTGTCTTTCAAAGGAAACTATTGAGAAATGGAAAAATAAAAAAACAGATTGGAAGAAAATCCTTGATGTTGATTGGGTTGATTAATTCCCTTGCTCTCGCTTCACCCGTTCTCCTTCGAGTGATAGTGCAAGCATAGCTCGTGCTGCTCTCCATGATGACGGGTAGATTGGTACTCCAACTGTTTTCAAATCAAGGATCAAGTCTTCGAATTCTTTTCCACCCACCCAGCAGCCCAGTATTGGTTTCTGGTACTCATGGTGTAGCTTCTGCTGATGAATCATTTTTAGGATCGCGCCTGCGTACTCTCGTGGTCGTGCGTACCCAGCGTGGACCGATGCAACGATGATGCCATCGATATTTTTATCCTCCAGAAGTGCAAGTGTGGATGCCCAATAACGATAAAAGCCTGCGTCTGCGACAAGGTCGACAGGGTTATTTGGTTTTACCAGTCCGGGAACGATTTTCTCGATTTTTTTAAAGGTCTTCAGAGACAATTTTGGGACGGTCAGACCGTTTGCTTCACAGGCATCCGTAAGAAGAATCCCAAGCCCGCCACCGTTGGTGATGATGCCAATCCGATTGCCTTTCGCTGGAGGCTGCCCGGCGAGTGCACGTG
>CAYGVY010000348.1:0-1755 GCA_964353435.1 uncultured Thermoplasmatales archaeon
AGCTCAGCAGAAGCAAAATTAACACCATGGATCCCGTCTCGACCGGTTTTCCCACCGACATAGATGTACACGTTTCCTGGTGCTTTCGCCCAACTATGCACAAGTTCACTTTTTTTCATGATACCGACACAGCCGACATTCACGAGACAGTTACCTGTGTACCCCTCATGGAAATACACCTGCCCCGCAAGAGTAGGGATGCCGATACGGTTACCGTAGTCACGGATACCATCCACGACACCTTTGAAGAGATAGACTGGGTGTTTGACTCCTTTCGGGAGTTTCTCTAGTGGATAATCCAATGGTCCGAAGAACAATGGGTCGATGTACGCGATCGGCTGGGCGCCCATGCAGAGAACATCTCGAACAATACCACCAACACCGGTTGCGGCACCACCGTACGGCTCGATCGCAGAAGGATGGTTATGGGATTCAAGTGCGACACAGTAATAATGATCTTGGTCAAACTCCATGACACCCGCGTCTTCACGGGCAATGATTCGGTTTTCATCAACATTAAAAACATATTTTTTAAGTGGTACTTTTGATGATTTATAACAACAGTGCTCAGACCATGCTTGCCCAAGTGCCTGCAGCTCAATATCAGTCGGATTCCGTCCTTGTTTCCCAAAGTACTCCTTAATCCGTTTCATCTCCGGAAGTGCTAACGCAAGCCCCATCCGGTTGCTGATTTCAAGTAACTCCTTATCAGAGGCAGCCTGCAGATTGATTTCATAGGTTTCAATATCTGCTCTGAGTTTTTTGAATAAATTATCTAATTGCACAATAACTCCCCTTCTTATTTTTCTTCAATTGTTATCTCATAGTTATGAATCACCGGGTTGGTGAGTAACCGCTGGCAAATCTGTTCGACGTCTTTTTTCACCTGGTTTTTTTCTGTTCCATCGATGGTGAGATCAAAAGTCCTGATGGTTTTCGCGTTCTTTACGTTCGGAAAACCAAGGAGATGGATTGCTTTCAGGGTGTTGACACCCTCTGGGTCTGAGATACCTTTCTTGAGTTGGATGGTTACTTTGGCTTCGAACATACGAATCGTGTCGCCTAATCTGAAAATAGATAGATTAAAGTATCGTTTCTCAGAGTTTTTTAAACACTATTAAAACCTGTTTTTTAAAATCTTCAAGACTTCCGTTGTTCGGGATGACGATATCTGCGTTGGCAATGACCTTTTGCAAGCCCCAGCGGATCTCCCGTTTATCCCGCTCCTCTAAATCTTTAAGATTCTGACTGTCATCGGTTCTTCCTCGAGAAATCGCTCTTTTTCTTCGTAGCTCATCTGGTGCATCAATCGCAATTACTAGGAAATCTCTGCCAAGTTCTTTTTTAAAATACTCGATTTCCTCCATGTTTCGTACGCCATCGATAACGAGAAGAGGTGATTTTTTCAAGGAGTGAATTTTTTCTACGGTTCGTTTCGCCCAGATATCCATGCCGTTTTTTTCACGCATGCTGTGTGCGACATCTCCGACGTTTTTGTCATCGAGTGGTTTTCCTTGTCGTTTGGTTTCCTCCCAGACCATATCACCCATCCGGATGACCGGGATCCCTTTGTCTTTTGCAAGTTGGACCGCCTCTGATTTTCCTGAGGCAGGCATGCCGGTGAATGCGATGAGTTTCATTGGCTCTTCCTTCTCTTCATAATAATGAGTGCAGGGGACGAGATTTGAACTCGCGGAGACCTACGTCATAGGGTCCTAAGCCCTACCCCTTAGACCATGCTCGGGTACCCCTGCA
>CAYGVY010000349.1:0-1754 GCA_964353435.1 uncultured Thermoplasmatales archaeon
CTTGTTGTGAGAAAAATAATGGGAACAAAAAGAACTTTAGCATATGCTATTTTGATAACAATATTCTGCACCATATCTGGTTTACTCTACGGATTTTTTGTAGGGGTGTTTTAATGAAAGCAGACACGATTGTTGAAAAACTGATTACAGCAATCAAACAAGGGACATATACGAGGGAAAATCGATATGAGTCGTAAAAACGGCAAACTTGGCTTGATACAGGAACTCCTCGCAGTGTGGGTTATCATCTGCATCGTTATCGGTCTCTTGCTTGGTAAATATTTTCCAGCTTTCGGCGAGCACCTGGCGATCGGTATCCCCATTGGATTATTTCTGATGATTTACCCAGCGATGACGAAGATAGAGTTAGGGGAGCTTAAACAAGCTTTAAAAAGCAAGAGACAGGTCGGTATCATCATCTTTTTCAATTATGCTGTCAATCCATTTTTACTTTATGCTTTAGGGTTCATATTCTTTATGACCATTCTACCCTACTTTGGTCTTATAACACCTGAAACTGCAAGATATCTATGGACAGGACTGATCTTACTTGGCGTTGCTCCATGTATCGCCATGGTTTTAGTGTGGACTGATCTTGCCAAAGGAAACGGTCCACTCGGAATAGTACTTATGGCTTGGAACTCGATTATTCAGATTATCACCACTCCACTCTACATCGCATTGCTGGTCGGAACATACGTAGCCATCGATATCGCTTTAATCGGCCAAAGCGTCCTCCTATACCTCGGCTTACCCCTTTTATTTGGTGTTATCACCCGCCGAGAAGTAATCAAACGAAAATCGGAAGAATGGCTCAACAAAAAACTACTACCGTATTTTGGTACTATGCAATTGCTGGCACTCCTTTTTACCATGATCGTGATGTTTTCTCTAAAAGGCGGAGTGATATTAGACAATCCTAATCTTATCTGGCAAATGGCCATCCCAGTTGTAATTTTCTTCTTCCTGCTCTACAACCTTGTATTCTACACTTGCAGAAGATTTGGATACAACTACGAGGACAGCAGCACGATGGGTTTCCACTGCACTGGTCGCAACTTCGAGTTGGCCATAGCAATCGCCCTCACTGCTTTCGCAACGATGCCGATGGTGGCGGTCTCCACGGTTGTAGGTCCCTTGATAGAGATACCAGTGATGCTTACGATTGTCTGGCTTTCGCTCAGAACGAGAAACAGGATAAAGCTGCGCGAGGGAAAAGCCAAGAAATCGGAAGCTACTGCAAAGGTAGAGGAGTAGCGAGATGAGAAGGTGAATGTCATGAAGATAGAGGTATTAGGAACAGGTTGTCCAAAATGCAAGGCAACTGAGAAAAATGTGAGAAAGGCTGTTGAAGAACTTGGGATAAAAGCAGATATTGTGAAAGTAGAAGATCTCCAGCAGATTATCGACAGAGGTGTGATGATGACCCCTGCGGTTTTTGTTGACGGTGAAGTAAAGATTGTTGGTCATGTCCCTTCTATAGATGAAATAAAAAAATTATTACAAAAAGGAGGAAAATAATTATGAAAATTAAAATGTTGATATTGACTTTATTTACTGTTTTTCTTCTACTATTTTTCACTGGTTGCACCAGTAATAATACAGACAATAATTCTTGGTTAGAAAATTATACACCAGTCCATTCTGTTGGTAACGGAACAGATAATTTCTGGATTAATTTTCCTGCTGGTAGCGCATTCCCTGGTCAAAGTCCTCAACATCTAACATGGATTACAGAAGACTTAAAAGAAAAA
>CAYGVY010000350.1:0-1754 GCA_964353435.1 uncultured Thermoplasmatales archaeon
TTTCTATCTGGTCGGAAAAAGGCTGACCAAGTCAGGGAAACCTGCTTGCGGAGAATCTCTTCAACAACCCCAAGATAGAGTCCATCCGCATCGTTGAAAACTGAATCGGTGAAAAATATGGTGTCAATTTTGTAATCCGTTTTGAGTTGCAGGATATCTTCAACGACTGATCCAGGATCTCTGGACCTGTAGGCTGATCCTTCTACTGCAGAATATGTACAGTAAGCACAGGTATATGGGCAGCCGCGTTTGGTTTGAAGGCCAACCACTCCCATGTTCTTGCCATAATAATCTATCAATTTCTTGTTCCAAAGGGGCTGAATCAGCATGTCTCCCTTGCGAGAGGGGCTTGTACCTCCCAGGATGGAGGGCATATTGTACCCGCCTTCTAGCTGTTCAATAAGGTCACCGAAAAGAACCCCTCCGTCTCCCACAATACCGTAATCAGCCTTAACATAATCCAGTATTTCTTTCGGCATGATTGAAAAAGCAGGGCCACCGAGTACTACAGGAACTTCCTTCACTTCCTTGATGACTTTCGTAATCGCCTTGTCGGTATCAATAGTCCAAGAATCGTCTGCGGTAAATGAATCAACAGTGTCTATATTGCGGATAGAAATCCCGACATAATCAGGGTCGAATTCCACGATGGTATCTCGAAGTCTTTCCAGGGACTTTGCTTCAGCCAGAAAATCGTATTGAAATATACTATGACCCCTTGATGAAAGAGCTGAAGCTACTATTGCCATTCCCAAGGGATAGGCAGGGTAGGGTTCTGTTAGGGTATTTGATGAGATGAGGAGTATTTTACTCATTTCTTTGTGTTTAGGGGTTTGAAGGAACGTCTTTTTTTTGTGTTATATCGATGGTATGTTCCGTCTTCCATCTCTTTCCGAATAACTTTTTTAAAAAGCTCACCCATCTTGAGCTGGTGTCCTCCCTTCTTGTAAAATGTGTCCCATGCATAGAAGTACATTTCCTGGAGTTTATCCGGTGTCATCTGTTTTGGTTGAAAAACAACTTTATCTGCCGTATAATCGAGCCAGTTGTTGCTGAGGATTCTTCCTTCCTTTTCAAGGCTTTCACGAATAGGAGAGTGAGGATAGGGGGTTAGGATGGTAAACTCTGCCATATCCAGCTCTATCTCCATGAGAAAATCTACGAGCCTCTTGATGTAATCCTCATCCTGCTCATCGGTTCCAAGGATTATGGTACCTTCAATGCCTATGCCGTGATCCTTCAAACGCTTGACCTTATCACGTATCCAATCAGATGTATTGACAATCGCATGATACACATACCAGCAACCCGCCTCAGCAGCAAGTCCAAGGACTTCATCGTCATCGAGGATAGGGTGGGAGACCCATTTTTTCTTGAGGGGAATCATTGCGGAAAAAAGATCAACAAGCCACTGACGGTCCTGGGCAAGGGAATTGTCTACAAAAAACAGCCTGTTGTTGGGTATAGATTCGACCTCCTCAATCACCTTGTCTACTGGCCGTGGACGGAACGTTCTTCCTCCAAGAAAAGGGGTACAACAGGGGAAACAATTGAACTTGCAGCCCCTTGACGCGTGAATCAGGTCGAGCATCTGGACTCCACGGTAATTGTAAAGAGGTCGATCCAGAATCTCCCGCCTGGCATTTCCAACGAGTCGAATGTCAGGGTGATCGTACATAAAATTGTATACTTTCTTTAAACTGCCTTGGCTGAAATCCTCAAGTACCCCAGCGAATCTGCCTTCAACCTCTCCC
>CAYGVY010000351.1:0-1753 GCA_964353435.1 uncultured Thermoplasmatales archaeon
CGATTGTTCCAAAAAGTATAAGTCCTATCATGATTATCAATTGCTGTAGATTCGTTTGATTTTTTATGCTCATAATGATGTTCTCCCTTTTTGTTATGGAATACAATACTACGTATAAGATTTTTGTTTTATTAAAGAACATCGCCTTTTACCGTTCGACAGGTAGCAATCAGTTTTTCTTTTATTTTCTCATTACATTCGACTTCCACGGTGATAACCTCGCTGTACGTGATATGAAGAACCTGGGTCTTTTCATACAGTTGAGAGATAAATCCTTGCGATTTTTCTTCAAGGGGCAGTTGAAACATTATCTTCACCATATGGGGTAACGAATCGTAAATCGTCTGAAGCAATACTTCGATATGTTTCTTTTCTTTCACAGAAATATCAACAAAGAAATGGTCATCAATGATACCGGTTTGATCCAGATGCTCTCGGAGCATATCAAGGGATTCATTATCGATCAGATCAATTTTATTTAACGCAATGATGATCGGTGCACCGACACCGATATTTCGTAATTCATTCAACGAAACGCGGAGTTTTTTTTCAACGACTTTTTTTGCTTCGCTGCCGTCCACAACCAAGACGACGACATCAGCAAGCTCAATTTCCTCAAGTGTTGAGTGAAATGCATCAATGATGCATGCTGGGAGGTTCTCGATAAACCCGACGGTGTCGGTGAGAAGAATTGGGATTTTTTTTTCTATCCCTTTTGCGGTGATACTTCTCGTTGTTGTCGACAAAGTGGAAAACAGTTGTTCTTCCACTTTTACTTTTTCTCCAGAAAGCAGGTTCATCAGGCTGCTTTTCCCTGCATTGGTGTACCCGGCAAGGGAGACAGAATAGAATCCGCTTTTCGATCTAGTTTGTCTCTGTAACTCTCTGTTTTCTCTGATTTTTTGGAGGTCTTCTCTGATTTTTTTTGTTTGCCGTTTAATCATTTCATAGTAGTCATCAACCTGGTACTCTCCTCCTGCCATGAGACCAGGGTGTTCTCCTGCTTTTGTCCGGTGAATCAGCTCTCGGACGTAGGGTCGTTCGTATTGCAATTGCGCGAGTTTTACTTGGAGGAGCGCTTCCCGTCGTTCCGCGTGTTCTTCGAAGATAGCAAGAATGAGCCGGATGCGGTCATAGACTTTGGTCTCAAACTTTTTTTCCAGGGCGAACCATTGAGATGGTTTGAGTTCCCCATTTACGATTACAAGATCGAATGATTCTTCTGCATCCTCAAAGTACTCTTTAATTTCGTCTACTTTTCCGCAACCAATATAAAAGTTAACATCCGGGTTTTCTCTATGTTGAATAAATTCTTTCAGAACAGTATACCCTAGGGTATCTGCCAGTTGAACAATCTCTGTGGTTGAATCGTCAAGCGAAATGAGAATCGCATTCTTCTGTTTCGTGTTCATTTTTTCTGAAATGAATAACGTTCCTTTCTACTTTAATTTTTGGCAATAAAAAATAGATAGTGAAGTTTATGTCGGTTTTTGATAAAAAACCATAAAATCTTCATTGATTCAAGCCCGACCAAGCGACTACAAAAGACACACGCGTGGGGTGTATGACAAAAAATTGTATGTGCGGGTCTGTGTGGTAAAAAACACGTTTCAATCGTATTTTTCGTTGTCTCTCTTACAGGGGTCTTAATAGGATATTTTCACCTTTAAAAGTGCGAAACTATTCTTAGAATTACACAAAGTTTAAATATGTGCTATGCTATTGCATAGCATTGATAGTACTATGGAAATTA
>CAYGVY010000352.1:0-1743 GCA_964353435.1 uncultured Thermoplasmatales archaeon
CGTCCTTTGGAAATCACGCGGGCGGTGATGATACCAAGCATATCAAGCTCAGAGATAAGATCCGCGGTTCTCCGCTGTGTCAAACAGTTATACCTCGCTTTCTTGCATAGTTCTCTATAAATATCATAGACCTCGCCGGTCGTCAGCGCCCGTGTTGTCCCTGCTTTTTTGTTTTGTTTATCCAGCAAAATAATCGAATACAGAATGAGTTTTGATTGGTTCGGCAGGGTGCGGACGACTTCGGTGACACGATCAAGCTCGATTTTGTTTTGCGCGAGGCGCACATGAGACCGAGTTATCTTGGGGACTTTACCACGTTCCGCAAGCTCCGCAGACACCCGCAGGAGATCCAGTGCGCGACGGGCGTCCCCGTGTTCCTGCGCAGAGAGCGCAGCGCATAGCGGAATCACATCATCCTCGATGACGCCTCGCTTCAATGCTGTTTTGATCCGATCACGTAAAATATCCTGGAGTTGCTCTGCGTCATACGGGTAGAAAATCATGCTTTCCTCGCCAAGGCTTGATTTCACGCGAGGATCCAGAAACTCAGTGAATTTCAAATCATTGGAAATACCGACGACGGAGACACGTGCCTTGTCCAAATCACTGTTGATACGGGTGAGGTTATACAACGCTTCGTCTCCCTTGAGCTTGTCGATTTCATCAAGGACGATGACCGTGACGCTTTTTTCCTTGTCCATCATCGCTTTTACTTTTGAATAGACCTCATCGGTAGGCCATCCGGTGAACGGCACGTGATCGTTCCATTCGTTAATGAACCGGTTTGCGATGTTTTGCAACAACCGGTATTGCGTGTCGACAATCTCGCAGTTCAGATAAATGAAATTGACTTTCTTTCCGGTTTGTTCTCCTTTTTTAAGGAGCTCTTTGCCCACGAATTTCACGACCGCTGTTTTCCCGGTTCCTGTTTTCCCGTAAATGAAGACATTCGACGGTGTTTCTCCCCGCAGAGCAGGTACGAGAATGTTCGCGAGATCGTTGATTTCTTTTTCTCGATGTGGTAGGATTTCTGGCATATACGTTGGTCGCATGACTTCTCTGTTGGTGAACAGCCCCTCGCTGTTGAGTAGATGGCTGAATATGTCTCCGGTCACTGATTCTTTAGGGATAAAACACGCCTCCTCGCAGGGTCGTAAGGGATTGTGGTATAATAAATTTTTGTGTCAATTTTTCTAAGATTTTTCTCTGTTAGACACGAGAAGGGGAGAGGGGATGATTTCGCATGGAAACAGGTAACACGCATCGTTTTAATTTTAAAATTTTTTTAATTTTATAATTTTAAAAATAGCAATATTCAAATAGTTCGAAATGCATATCTATTCAAGACTACTGACGTCCATTTTCTATATATTTTCGACTACCTCACTTTTTCTTTTTTCCATACGAAATGAAGGGGTTCCCCTATGCACAAACAAATGAAAAAAATTCTTCCTGTTGATGCTTTTTTTATAAGGAGAAAAAAAGAAGATGAATGGGGAAGTAAAAAAGTTGTTTACCCGCCCACGATGATAACGTCTTTTACCGATCTGATTGCTTCGAACGGGAACACCAGATGACCGACCTCATCAAGATGATAAAGCCGCGGATCAATATCCTCAGAAGGCTCCACAAGAATACTGAGCAACTGACCAGTTCTCTCGTCCACCAATGAATTCCTCAGAATGCCGAGGTACAAACCCTCTTCACTCATGACTGTTTTTCCTCTCAAATCACTCTCCAGTA
>CAYGVY010000353.1:0-1733 GCA_964353435.1 uncultured Thermoplasmatales archaeon
TCTCTTCATGATGAGTTGGGGGAATGTAGTTATTGTGGTGTGTTTCGTAGGTTTTGTCTGAACACGAAAACAAAGGAGCTTGGGGTGAACAAACTGGTCACCGGACATAATCTTGATGACATGGCACAGTCGATACTTATGAATTTCACCAACGGTGATATGCAGAAACTTGCGCGTCTTGGTCCTCATACAAGGATTCAGCCTGGTCTTGTGCCTAGGTTACTGCCATTGCGAACCATTCCCGAGAAAGAAATCATGTTGTATGCTATTGTGAAAAACATTGAGTTTCATAATGCTGAATGCCCGTACTCAATGCGTGCGTTACGTGGTTCTTTCCGGGAGATCATTGATGCTCTTGAGGATAGCACGCCAGGGACACGACATAGCATCTTGAATAGCTATGAGAGCATCAAGGAGTTGTTGCTCGAACTGTATCCTGCTACAAAACTCAATACCTGTCTAACTTGTGGTGAGCCGACATCACAGAGGACTTGTAAAACCTGTCTTTTAAAAAAGAGAATCATATAGGATTATCGCTCTCGTTGTACATCAACGGTTAATGAACAGAGCGAACCTAATCGTGCTTCAAGGACGTCGCCTTCTTTGATTTCTCCGACCCCTTCTGGTGTTCCGGTGAGGATGAGGTCTCCACGTTCCAAGGTCATAATTTCCGAAATAAATGAGATAATTCGCTCCATTGAATAGATCATCTGGTTGGTGTTTGCGTTCTGTTTTATAGCGCCGTTGATTTTCAATTCCAGATCAAGATTCTGCGGGTTTGTTACCTTTTCTTTTATCACTGCATCACTAAGGGGTGCAAACGTGTCAAATCCTTTGGCAATTCCCCAAGGCCATCCGTTCTTTTTTGCAACTGATTGGATATCCCGAGCGGTGATGTCAAGAGCGACGAGATAGCCTAACACGTGTTCTAGCGCTTTTTCTTCAGCGATATGTTTGCCGTTTTTTCCTATGATAACACCAAGCTCAATTTCATGATGCAAACATTGTGACATGTGAGGAATGATGATTGTTCCGTGATTGAATATAACAGAGCTTGCTGGTTTCAGAAAGAACAATGGATCTTCTGTCACTATGGTGTTCATTTCTCGTGCGTGCTCTTTATAGGTCCGGGCAAGGCAGATGATTTTTCCGATACGTACGCGTTTTGCATAATTCTGAAATTGATAGTTAATCATAAGAAAACAAAATATGAATGGGCATTTATAGGTTTTGTGAAGTCATCTAGCTTACGCATCCAGCGAAAAAAGACAAGTATTATAACCTTATTTCATAATTACAACCTGTATTGAAGGATACGAAAGACTTGGAGAGAGACTCATGAATAAAACATTGGTTGTACTCGGTGCTGGAATCTGGGGTGTTATGCTTCTTTTACGTTTTGTTATACCAACGGACCCTGGCTCAAATACAATATTATTACTGAATATCATAGAAATCGTAGCATTCATCATTACGGTTGCTGGTGTTGTCAAGCGAGACTAAACTACTATCATGATACTGTATCTCTAGATGATTTCTTTTTTTTAATTTTGTGATTTCCAATAATTTTTCGTTATTTTTCTTTACCGTTGTGCAGTAAAATGGTTTTCGGTAACATACGTACAGAACCCGGGTAACAGCTGTACAACAACTCCTTAATAAGAAAAGTAACAGAAGTATACTCACGGTGAGAAAAGATGAATAACTTGTTTGTGAAGGCGTTGAAAAACGGG
>CAYGVY010000354.1:0-1727 GCA_964353435.1 uncultured Thermoplasmatales archaeon
TGAATAAGGAAATAACTCCGCCATCCAACCTGCGAATAGAGTTTGCAGTACATAGAGTTGTTGGAGCCTAAGGGATGGTGTTTTATAGGGTACTGTTATGTAATTAAAGAGAATGCAACAGACACCATTCGAGAGTATTAAAAAAACATTGTCCCTGGTACTTCCTTCAGGGTTGGTGAGTCGTCTTCCCGACAAATGGGAAAAGATCGGCACCGTGGTCACGATTAAATTACCTGACGAATTAAAACAACATCAAGAAATCATCGGAAAGGTGTATGCAGAGGTACTTGGTTGTACAACCGTTTTGAATGACGCGGGTGGGATTTCAGGGGTGTATCGTGAGCCAGTCGTCGAGGTGATTTCTGGTTCTTCAATGACTGAAACGATCCATATGGAGAATGGAATCCGTTTCAAGGTGGATCCGCAGAGGATTATGTTTTCTTCAGGGAATATGGCGGAGCGAAGGCGGATGGCGACGATCTCAAATCGTCATGAAACAGTGGTTGATTTGTTTGCAGGGATCGGATATTTCACGCTTCCGATGGCGGTGTACAGCAAGCCGAAGATGGTGTTTGCGTGTGAGATAAATCCGCTTGCGTACCGGTATCTACGTGCAAATGTGGTGTTGAATCATGTGACCGATATTGTAGAGCCGCTTTTGGGCGATAACCGGAAGATAGCTCCGAAGGATTGCGCGGATAGAGTGATTCTGGGGTATCTGAAGGAGCCACTGATTTTCTTACCGATAAGCCTGGAATGCTTAAGAAACCAGAGTGGGGTTCTGCATTATCATGAAATAGTACCGATTGAGTCGATTCCAGATATCCCACTCAAGCATATTGAAACCGCAGCGAAGAACTATCATCGATTTGTTGAACTCCTGAAGGTAAATGAGATTAAATCCTATGCTCCAGGTGTGGATCATGTGGTGCTTGATGTGAGGATTGAAGAATGAAGAAACCCGTGAGGCTTGTGGTGTATCATACAAATGAGGATGATCCGAAGAAGTGTACGGCAAAGAAGTTACATCGGTTTGGGCATGCTGCTCTTGAGAAGAATATACGTCGATTACCATATCATGCGGTCCTGTTGAATCCGTTTGCGGAGAAGAGTATCTCCAGGGAGGATCTACAGAATGCGAAGGATCATGGGCTTGTAGCGTTGGATTGTTCGTGGAAGACGGCAGAACAAACATTTGAATTTCTTGAGACAACAACTATCTCTCGTGCGTTACCGTTTTTATTGGCGGCAAACCCGGTGAATTATGGGAAGCCGTTTCAATTAAGTACTCTTGAGGCGTTTGCTGCTGCATTATACATTCTTGGGGAGGTCGAGCATGCGAAGGAGATTGTGGGGATTTATACATGGGGTCATCGTTTTCTAGAGTTAAATCGAGAGCCGTTAGAAGATTATCGACAGGCACGTGATAGTGCTGAGGTAGTTCGCCTCATGAAACAATATATATAGTTGTATATCTAAAGAAATATATCATATATTTCAGTATATTTAAGTAACGAAAGGGAATGTCTGAAAAAAGAAAGAGAGGAAGATGTTATGAAACAATCATTAGAGACGTTTTTCAATCCGAAAAGCATCGCGGTCGTTGGTGCATCAAAAAACCCGACAAAAATCGGACATGCATCGTTGAAAAACATTCTGATCTCTGATTATCCCTGTAGATTATACCCGGTGAATCCAAACGAAGACGAAATCCTTGGAATGAAATG
>CAYGVY010000355.1:0-1722 GCA_964353435.1 uncultured Thermoplasmatales archaeon
AGCATATCATCGGTTCTTCCTTTAATCTCTATCTTTTTGAGTGGGAGACCACAGGTACACCGATCAGGGATGATACGACCAAGGTCATGCGATCGGTATCGAATGAACGGCATGCCTTCTCGGTTCAGAGTGGTAAATACAAGCTCTCCGATTTCACCATCCTCAAGATGTTCTCCAGTCGAAGGGTCGATGACCTCGGTAAGGAAATTAGTTTCCGTCATATGCATCCCGTGTTTTTCTTCGCATTCACCAGCCATGTTCATCCCAAACTCAGTAGTCCCGTACCCCATGTAGACATCGGTGTTCCAGGCTTTTTCAATCTTTTTCCTCATAGTATTTGGGGTTGGCTCTGCACCAAGGAGAATGCGGTTGATCCCAAGGGTATCAAGGTCATGGAGTTTTTTTAATTCTGTGGTGAGGTAATTGATGCGTGAGGAGACATCCATAAAAACAGTTGGTTTATATTCGAGGAGAATTTTCAGCTCATCCTCGATTTTTAATCGTCCGGTTACTAGGGTAAGTGCACCGATTTTCCCAAAGGTATGTTCAAGGCAGTACCGGTTCCCCCATATCTCGGTGCCGTATCCTTCTTCAAAAGTGAGCCGGACAATATCATGAGGGGTGATGTGGTAGAGAAGATGCATACCGGTGACTGAAGAGTTGATGATTGAATCAATGTCTCGCTGCGTGAAATACGCTTTCTTTGGTGCACTGGTGGTACCTGATGTGGTAAATACTTTGATGAATTTCTCGTCAGGAACACAAAAAAAGGAACGTGGGTTTGCTTGAAGGTCATCAGGAGTCGTCATCGGGAGTTTCGTCAGATCAGCATAGGTGGTGATATCACGGGGTTTGATATGATGGTTTTGAAACAGTTGATGATAGAAGGGTGAGGTGGTGTACGCGTAGAGAAGGGCTTTTTTGAGTCTCAACCATTTATACCGTTCAAGGATGGATCTGGTGAGTCGATAAACAGGTGGTGCAAGGGTGTTGTGCGATGGTGTTTCTTTGTCGCGTAATGCGGATTTTATATAGGGAGCGAATCGTTCAATGATGGAAAATCCCTCATGTCAATTTTTGGTTTCCTTTGTAATTTGTATGTGCCCCCTATTTAATAAATATTTATAACAACCATGCTTTTCTCAGAACCAGAAAAAGTATTCTCTGTATGAATTTTTTACATATCTGTTTTTTCCCTAAGGAGGACCGAGATAAGGATGCCATGCTGAGGATGTGAAACAATGTTCCTAACGGTAAAGAGAGTGCTCAGGACCGCATCCTGTGTCATAATACCTCCATCTTTAGAGGAGAACGTACGAAAGATTACTCGCGTATCAGGTCCCATGGTGTTCGCGATATGTTCTAATACCTCATATCGTGGTTCAATACCTTGAGAGACGATAATAACGTGAAATGATTGCATTGCGTATGTCAGTGCGTTTCCATGATGTATCTGAATCTTCTTCTCTTGGTGTACTACGCGAACACAATACTGTGCGTCTTGAACAGAAGAAATATTTTTATCAATCCCGATTGTGTGAGCTCCTGTTCTCCGGGCAACAAGCAAAGAGGTTGAGGGAAGTGGTCCGCAGCCTATATGGAAAACGGTATCCTGTTTGGTGATTTTTGCAAGATTTATTTCGTTATCGACAATATCTTCATAATAGGTGATATATGGGAGAAGGAGCGAGGGGAGTTTAACAATGATTTTTTCAACGATGA
>CAYGVY010000356.1:0-1720 GCA_964353435.1 uncultured Thermoplasmatales archaeon
AGACCGAAATAATTCGTTCCAAAGAGATCGCTCCTTTTGTCCGTACTTTGTGTTGAAACAAGAAAAACGTGTTGTTATGTTTCGTCTTAAGCTTACAGTATGCAGGTGGTTGATTGATGGTCACTGTTTGTCGGTAGGATGGATAATGGAAGAATTTAAGTCGAATGGTCGGGGCACCCGTGTTTCCTCGAAAAAATAATTGTTCGTGATGATGGATCTGCCATCCACGGGGTTCACGTTGTTGATTCATAGGTATTCGATTTGAAGGAATATGGCTTTAAATAGTTTCTTGGGTTTGATCTTGTGGAGGGAATACTAGGAGCGCGATGGTCTGAAAAAGAGGGTCATCAAGATTCTTTATCATCTCTTTATATCGGTTCTTGATTCCGCCAAGAACCTAAGGTCGATCTGGACCTACATATACATAAAGAGCAGAGCCGAGGTAATACGCGCTATCTGATCCAAAATATGTTATAAAGCCTGTAAATCCAACGCATCCTCTCCAAGTGTAATTCATATACCAATCATCTTGTGGTTGCCACCCGCTCGTTACTTTTTGTCCCCATAAGGAACCTGAGATGTTCTGTTTTCCGTTGATACCATCTGTCGAGATCCATCCCTGCGCTGGATATAGCCAATTTGGATATGGATAATAATGATAATTGCCAAAAAAGATACTGACGCCACAATGATTTCCCTGTCGCTTCAATATCATTTGACTAATGGTGCTTAATGGATTAAATACGATCCACAAGGCTGTGGAAATTACTACCAAGATATGATTTCCGGAACTATAATCCATAATGTCATACAGATGCATCGTTAGTTTCGTAACAGGTTTTGCAAAATGAGTATTACTTGTGTTGCCAGCGATTAAGCAAAATGAGTTCTGCATCGTTCCTTCTTTTGAATCTGCTTGGAATTTCGAGGATATTTTCTTTAGTAATGTTTCTCCTTTTTGATTTTGACTTGCGCTGGTCACCAGTCTTTTTGCTTGTTCGATGTTCATTCCGTTGGGCAACAGATTGTATCTGCTCAATGATATGATTGTGTCGTTGAATATCCTTTGCGTTTCTTCCATTGACTCTGCTGTTGACATGCGATTCTTTAAATCATCAAACACTCTTTGTGCTTCTCGTACTTGTCGTTTTGTTAATTGTACAGTATGGGTGTTTTCCCCCTTAAGGCCGCATGCTTGAGTGGTCACCTCTACGAGTTCATTGTTATCGGATGCTTTGACAACGTTGACGTTGATGCTTGGTGCGACTGTGACACCAATGAATAAGAGGATTATGCCAAGAGTGACAAATTTCTTTAATATAGGGGGGCCCTCCCTGATAATATTATAATTATATGGAGTTATTTAAACCCTTTCACCAGAGAAAATATCGCAGCATAGGGAATTGTTTATAAATTCGTGGGTATAAAAAAGAAACCTATTATTTCTTTTTATTACACAGTTCCCATCCTCTTACTCTCTTCAAGGTGGGGAGTAGTACGTATGTATTGAAACAAAAATGGTTTGTCCCATATTCCTTTTCCCCATTATCAATTTTATAACAAACTTCTCCCTTAATAACATTTGTTTTGCCTCCTTCACTGTTCCTTCTCACATTTAGGTCATCAACCTTAATAAATAATCAGTGTATTGGGGGCGTGGGAGTCCTATGGATCATCTTTTCAACACGAAAATGGAAACAATGTCGCGGAAGAAATTACA
>CAYGVY010000357.1:0-1689 GCA_964353435.1 uncultured Thermoplasmatales archaeon
AATGACTCGCGGATAAGCGCCGCATACTTATTCACATCGACCGTGCCATATTTCTTCAATGCAGCGACAATCCCTTCCGATAATTCACGATTGTATCCAAGTTTTTTAAGGTCGTACACGTTCGGCTGCGTCATCTTCATTGCTTCAATGATCGCGCTAATACGCTGTTTAGTCTGCATGCAGGTTTCGATGATCCATCGGTCTCGCGCCTCCGCGTTCACCTCATGCACCAACTCAGGACGCAACGACACATACAACGTTCCCTCCTCAGGGATATATGTTCGTACCTTCCCGATAATCGCAACAAATGAAGGAACCTCGATGCTCTGCAACTTGTTTGTCGCTTCCTGCTGATACTGCCCTGAATAAATCGTAAACACACCGGTCGGGTCTGACAAATGCGCTCGCAGATACTCCCCACCCTCCGTAACGCTCTCCACATCAGTCAACACCCCCGTAATAAACACCCGATTCACTTTACTGCCCAGGGGCGTCACCACATAGGAGGGCACCTTTTCGCCACTGCCCTTAATCTCCATTGATGCATCATTGTACTCCGCAGCAAAAATCCGCCATGCGGGTTCTCGTCTCATAGCAACTCCTCCAGCTCCTGAGACAATCGTTCTGCTTCCGCGGCAACATTAAAATCAGCACGTTTCGCATCGCGAACAATCAAGGTCACCCCGAACTGATCACCCAAAGCATTCCCCTGTAAACTGATCCGATGACCAAATAACATGCTATTCATTTCTTCAACAAGGCCATCATCATTTGAGGTAACATTCATGGTTTTGCCAAGAAGTTTTTCAGTAACCTCCTTACCAAGGATCGCGCTCACCGAACCGGTTCCATCATCAATGACCAGTTTCATCCGCACATCAGCCTTTCCTTCGACAGTCCCATGCACCGCACATGCGCCATCCTTAATAACCCGGTTGCATTCCGGACATCGCTGCACCAGCCCAGAGCCTTTCCGAATCTCAATGACAGTTCCTTCCACTTCCACATCCAAGGCACCGTTCCTATCCACCAGCTCAGACAGCACTATTTTTTGTGTTTTTACGTCTTTTTTTGAAATCATATTCGCATCAAGTTTCTCCACGGTTGCCTTCTCATCAAACGTGAACTGTGGAATACCCTTCCAGGCTTTCACATACCCTCCAGAAATCTTCACCACAGAGCCTTCTTTTAGCTTAAAATCGTACCATGCAGTAAATTGTGCCTTCCCCGTCTCATCACCAAGTATTCCTGAGAAAACCTTCTTTTTCTGACCCGAAATCTCCACGTCACGGTCTTTTATCTCAAGGATTCGCGCGGTCACCTCAACAGAACTCAGACCACCGCGTAACTCTTTTACCTTGTACTCCCGTGGCTCCGCGTTCACCTCAGGAACCTCTGACGCATCCGTCTTCTTAATTTTGGTTCGATCACCGAAATTCACTTTCACGCTCCCTTGCCATTCTTTCGTATATGCGTTCGTGATATCCACAACTGTGCCTTTTTCAAGTTCAAAATCCTTCCACGCGGTAAACTGAATCGTCCCACTTTCATCACCGAGGATGCCATAGAATATCTTCCGCGCTTCCCCCTTCACCTGTATCTCTCGAGGATTTACTGAAACAACACGACAGAGCACATGAACACTCTGTTGATTCGGCTTCAAATCAACAACCAAGGTACGCTCTGAAG
>CAYGVY010000358.1:0-1688 GCA_964353435.1 uncultured Thermoplasmatales archaeon
AAGGAAGTTGCAAAAGTACCACCAGGATGCGAAGGATTAGTTATGTTGCCGCATCTGCAAGGAGCGATGGCACCAGAAGCAAATCCCAAAGCCAAAGGCGTCTTCTATGGGTTTACATTAAAGCATACAAAAGCATATTTTGCACGAGCGATAATGGAAGCTATCGCTTGTATCGTAAGAAGAAACATCGACATATTAGAAGAACTTCGTATTCCGGTAAATGAAATAAGAGTACTTGGGGGAGGTGCAAGAAGCGATATCTGGAATCAAATCAAAGCAGACATTACAAGAAAGACAATTCTTCGCACTGAAAACGAAGAGGCAGCATGCCTTGGTGCAGCTATTCTTGCTGGGAAAGCAGCTGGCATATATGATAGTGTAAAAGATGCATCTAAAAATATGGTAAAAATAAAGAAAGTGTTTGAACCAAAAAAAGAAAACATCGAAATATACAGATATACCTATAAAAAATATGTGAAACTTTATAATGATCTTTGCGGATTGTTCACCATTGAAAAACCTGAAACCTAATTTTTTAGATGTTGTTTTTTTTAATTAGTTTCGTTCTTTATTCTTTTAGCTTTTTCCGCATGGAGTTTCTGAATTTCTTTACTTATTATTGAGGCTTTTTCTTTTCCTAGTGGGTAAATCCGTAAAAATATTAACATTATTATTGAGAAAATAGAGGTGCAAATTACAATGCCAATCCGAAACCCCATATTAATTAATTCATGGTCGGGATTTGGAGAACCATAGCCAACTAATTGAAAGATTACTGCAATACTCATTGGTATTATAAGAAATGAAATTTTTTCGATTGCCCCAAACGCTCCGAAATAAGAACCTTCTCTTCTAAGTCCTGTTTTAATTTCATCCTCATCTACTACGTCTCCCATCATAATTTCTCTTGCCAATAGAATCCCTGACATGGTAGCTCCTACAGAAAGCGCCCATAGAGCTCCTTGTAAAACTGTTTGGACAAACAAACAAGGTATAAACGCAAGTGTGAAACCTATCGTAGCTGCTGCCAGAGTAATTTTTGGACCATATCTAATATAAATTTTTCGCCATAACATGAAAAAGGCAAGAATCCCAAGCATGGAAGGCGCCATTAACAGGAAAGCATCTGTTTCTTTTATTCCTAAACATTCTATCGCAAAAAAGGGCATAGTTGCAGATAACCAACCTGTCATACACCAGGTCATTAAATCCATAATTACATATGTGCGAAGTGTTTTATTTTTGAATGTTATAGCTATTGATTTAACCATTGATGGGGACTTATCTACTACAAACTCTTTTCGTTCTCTAATTCCTACTAATGAGAATAAATACGCACCTGCAAAGATAGTCCCAAGAATTGCTGCTGCTAAAATCCATCCATTAAAATCCCCTTCTGTTTTTGATAGATTCTCCACTAGTATTGGGAAAGCAGCTACCGCCAAAGCACCACCGATTATAGCAAAAATTTGCCTATACATCACTACTTCACTTCTGTCTTTCACACTTTCCCATATTTCTGGATACAAAGCAAACCAGGTAACCGCAGCCATCGTATACATCCATGCCCAAAAACCTAACATGATGAGTATATAGAGAAATATCCCTAAATCAAATGGATCTGCTAAAGGCTTACCTCCTGATGGAGGAGAAAAAAGAAGTACTAAAAACAATATAGAGAGTGGTGC
>CAYGVY010000359.1:0-1687 GCA_964353435.1 uncultured Thermoplasmatales archaeon
ACATCATCTTTTGGAATCGCAATCGATTTAATCCAATGAATAGTGTTCTGTAAGAAAAAGTGGTTACGGAATCGATTCGCTAAATCTAAGGCAATCCACAGATCAGTTGGTTTTCCCCCCATGTTAAGGAAAAACGACCCGTTTTTCTTCAACGCTGTTTTACATGCGACCGCGACGTTTTCCATCCAATCGAGATACTCAGTTCGTGGGCGGATATCATGATACGACCGATATGGTTTTCCAATATTATATGGCGGGGATGTTACGATCACATCAACAGATTCACTGTCGATCTGCTGAAGACCGATAAGACAATCCATCTGGTGAATCGTGTTATATTTAAGGCTCATTCCCACTCACATGCCCGCGTCGTGCTATTACCATACTATAGTATCTAGTATCCATAAAAATTTTATAATGCCTGCGATATCCTACCCCCCATGAACCAACAACAGATAAAAAAAGAAATCGAGACGCATCATATCAGATGGATCCAGATTCATTTTACCGATCTTATGGGCGGTTTACGGGTTTTTCATGTCCCTGCAGACCGATTCATAAAAGATGATGTTCTTGCTAAAGGCTCACGCTTTGACGGCTCCTCGGTTGGATTCCGAAAAGTCGAACGCTCAGACATGCTCGCAGTTCCTGACCCAGATACCTTCCTGGTTCTTCCTCATCTCGAAGGGGAAGCTCTTATCCGGGCGAATCTCTGCGATGTCGACTACAACCCGTACCGCGCGGGGCCACGACAAATCCTCCACAGGGCAGTGGACACTGCAAAGAGCCAAGGATTCGACAGCATTATGATCTCCCCGGAAATCGAGTTTTACGTCTTCGACCATAACGAGAATAAATTTACCGAAATCAAAGCAAATCAAGGTTATTTCATTGCACCACCACTAGATAACGCGAAAGAATATCGGAAACGACTCTCCGATGTCCTTATGGCCTGCGGATGTCAGGTCAAATACCATCATCATGAGTCAGGAAAATCACAACATGAAATCGAGATAGCAGAGCTTGATGCTATCCCGGCAGCCGACTTTTGCTGCTTCTTTAAATATGTCTCACGAGACATCGCTAGTACCTATAATTTTGACATTACCTTCATGCCTAAACCATTCTCCAACGAAGCAGGAAGCGGTATGCATGCACATATCGCGTTATACAAGAAAGAAAAAAACATGTTTGCTGATGACAACGACCCGTTTGGGCTGAATCAAAACGCACGATATTTCATCGGAGGTATTCTCGAACACTCTCGAGGGATTGCTGCTATCGCCAATCCAACCTTGAATTCTTACAAACGATTGATCCCCCATTACGAAGCTCCTATTTATCTTGCTTGGGCGCCTCATAACCGCAGCAGCCTCATCCGTATACCATCAAAGAAGAACGTTGATGTCGAAGTGCGAAATGCGGATCCTGCGGCAAACCCTTACCTCCTGTTCACAGCATTAACCCTAGCCGGTCTTGACGGTATTAAAAAGAAAATCAACTATGAACCTATCACGAAGAACATCTATAAGATGACTGATGAAGAAATTAAGGAAAACAACATCAAACGACTCCCGACGAATCTGATGGAAGCATTAGAAGAATTCAAACAAGATACGGTGCTAATGGATGCAATAGGTCGTGAGGGTGCTGAACTGTTCATTGATACAAAAACACAGGAATGGCA
>CAYGVY010000360.1:0-1677 GCA_964353435.1 uncultured Thermoplasmatales archaeon
ATCCCTCGTGCAAGAGGATATGTGGTTCTTGGATATTAATTATGAGCCAAAGCCTCTTTGCCTAATTCTCTTCTCAGAGTCTTTTCAGAGAGTTCACCGCATCTTTTTGATTAAATTTTTCTGTAGAAATACATTAGAAGAAACATGTATCTGGTTCGAATCTCTGTTCGATGATTACCGTGCCATGAGGATATTCTTGCCCTTTTCGAAAAACGTCAGCAACATGATTGCTCTGATACAATATCTTTCGCTTTTTAGTAAGTAATACCCAGGTAATATTATGTTCTTTCTTCTCATTCTTTTTCCAGTTTTGGAGTGGCAAAGGTCACATAGCGTGGTTTCTTATTCATCGTAATTTAACTCCGGACGAACGTATCTTTTTCAACAGCTGTGGGTTCCATGTCCAGACTATCCTTCCGTCGTTGTCGATCATGATTTTTCCTGAGGTTTCAAGGTAGTCTATGATGAGGCAGAAGGTTTGGTACATCATCTTCTTTGGCAGCGCCTTCCACAGTTCTGTTTTCTTTGGGTAGTTCATGTGTTGGATCGCCTCCTCGACCATAAGGATGGAATCGAGTGTTGGGTAGTGGATGATCTTGCTCATGTCGTTTCTGCCTATTATATAAGTTTATATAATTCATATATTTAAACATTCTGATTTACCTCCCATGGATCATAACAATCGCAGGGCGTTCCATCCTTATAAATCCTGACTGGAGAGATCGCTGAAAGTATTATATTCGGTAATTTATATTAAGAAATGTTTATGGAAAAAGATTAAACAAGGAAAAAAGGATACTCTTTGAAGAGGAAATTATAAGTATAAGATATTCTCATAATAGTCGATGGTACCAATGGAAAAAAAACGGTTGACAAAAAAGGAAAAACAAGATATAGCGAAATTAGTGCGAAGCAGGAAGAAATCTATTAAATACTGTTCAAAGGCTCACTAAATTATTGTAATTTAAAATTTTCATTAAACCATTTTTCAATCGTTTTACCATATTCTGACGTCATCATGATTTTTAGTTCCTTTGTTCGTTCTTTTTCATTTTCGATGTTTGTTATTCTAAAAAACTCTCGCTCTAAATCGTGGTCTTGTTCGTAGATGATTCTCCATTTTTGTAACTCTAAGTCTTTTTGATCATTTGTCAGTGATTGAAAATTGTTCTGTCTGAGGAATTCTTCTGCAGCAAGCAATGAGGTTCGATGATTCCCGTTTTTAAAAGGATGTAATGTGATGATTGCGACGCAAAACGCGAGTGCTTTTCTTATGATATTTGTCCCAAAGTTCTTTTCCGTGAAACGCATAATAAACCGTAAATCATCTGGTTGAATAAGATGGAATTTATTCTTTTCTCCCGTGATTCCAAGACTGGCTCTGTTCAGTTCAATGATTTGTTTATCTGATAGATACCGTATCATAGGCATCACAGTGAGATACGATTCATGATTTATTAAGAAAAACAGGAGGTCGCTGAAAGTATTATGTCCTGTCTATTATATTAACAAAACAAAAACGAATAGTCTCTTACGATTAATCCTGATAAAACCATAAAATATAAGAATGAATAAATAATTCATTTTCTTAGGTCTATTGTAAAAGTCTGGGAGAAATGAAATCATGAATATTCGTGAGATGCCATGGTTTGAGAGACCTGGGGTCCGGTTGAAACG
>CAYGVY010000361.1:0-1674 GCA_964353435.1 uncultured Thermoplasmatales archaeon
CTTGGTCGATATCAACACAGGTGACATGATGACCGAGTTTAGCAAAACATACACCAGTAACGAGTCCTACGTATCCAGTTCCAATGATAGAGAGATTCATAGTTGAGAATGGAAAACTTTCTTGTTCTTTTAAAGGTTGGCGTGAAGCATGTCTCTGATGGCTTTTCTGACCGCTTCATCTGAGGTGAGGGTTGCTTTCCAGCCAAGTGTGTTTATCTTCTGTGCATCAAGTTGGAATCGTGGAACGTCTCCTTTCCAGCCTCTGAGGCCTCCGGTGTATTTGAAGGCGACGTTCTTAAGTCCCATTTCTTGGACAACCATCTCTGCTATTCTCGTCACCGTGGTTGTGGTGTCGCAGCTGAGGTTAAACAGGTTCATATGATCATGCGCAGAGGAAAACCCAAACAAGATGCCTTCCACGCAGTCACTGACATACAGATAGGGTTTGCATTGCTTTCCATCTCCAAGGATTTCTAATTCTTTTGGGTTTTTCTTGAGTTTTTCGATGAAATCGACGATCACGCCATGGGTGCCTCGTGTGCCGACCACGTTTGCGAAGCGATACATCCACGCCTGGAAATCAAACGTGCCGCAGAACGCGCTGATGAGTCCTTCAGCCCCGAGTTTACCTGCACCATACATGGAGATAGGCAGAGTAGGACCGTAGGTTTCAGGTAGGCTTAGCTCTGTTGTTTCCCCGTAGACGACGGAGCTGGATGAAAACACTATCTTTTTGATTGCATGGCGTCTCATCGCCTCCAATACATTGTAAGTTGCAACAACACATTGATTCATATCAAGATCAGTGTGTGTTTCCCCGAGTCGGACATGCGGGTTTGCTGCGAAATGAAACACGGTATCATGACCAGCAATTTCCTTTTCGACTTTTTTCAACGCAAGAAGGTCTGCTTTGATGAAACGACACGCGTCATGTTCAAGATGTTGGGAAATGAATTCTTTATTTCCTGAGCTGAGGTTGTCGTAGACGGTGACCGAATGTCCATTTTTGAGAAGAGAGTCGACGAGATGGCTGCCTATGAATCCGGCGCCGCCAGTTACAAACGCTTTCATAGGGGGGGAATCCTTTACGTTGTTTATTTTCCCTTCGATGAGAGGCGCAGTTGTATGAAACGAAACATTTTATGAGGAATTACAACTTTCTTTACTACGGGCAGGAATCGATATATGAAACAACGGATTCATCGAAATAAACTCATGTTCCATTGGATCACGAAGCATCATGAGATCGTGGTCGGGTTTAAACAGGTACGGTATGGCACCTGTAGTAAGTGCGGGAAAAGCATCTCTGAAGGAGATTCTCTGTGTGACGCGTGTTTTTTCAAAGATAAAGAGGTCAGTAAGAAATAAAAAAAGGAAGTGAGAGGTTTTTTGTTTCTCTCTGTTGTTTGGTTAAACGCTATTTATGAGTAAAGTATAAGAATTCTGAAGCGCCTTTATTATTAGAAGGGGTAAGTATTTCTAGCCTTTTTTGACGTTTACTGCTTTTGGTCCTCTGTCGCTGTCTTCAGTTTCGTAATCAACTTTATCGCCTTCGTTCAGGCTTAATTCCGCTGGTACTGATGATCGGTGGAGAAATATATCTTTTCCATCTTCGCCAACGATGAATCCATAGCCCTTTCGTGTATTATACCATTTTATTGTTCCTTTCATGGT
>CAYGVY010000362.1:0-1672 GCA_964353435.1 uncultured Thermoplasmatales archaeon
AGCATTCGCCCATATCCTTACAACATCTCCGAGGTAGAACGGACCAGAAGAATTCACCTCAATAGTCCCAGCCCCTGTTCCACTGGTAGTAAGTGTTAATGTGTACACGTTACGTGTGAATGCCGCATCTACACTTTCATTCCCATCAAAAATCAGATCCTGTGGTGTTGTAGTCCCAGTGAGGCTTCCTGTGAAGCCTGTGAAGGTTGAACCAACAGACGCGTTCGCCCAGATTCTTACGATATCTCCGTAGTTGAACGGACCAGATGCATTCGTCTCAATCGTTCCCGCTCCAGTTCCACTGGTGGTAAGTGCGAGTGTGTAAGGATCTGCAAAGACTATGGATACTGGTATAAGAAATGCAATAGTTATACCAATAACCACTCCAATTTTTATTATTTTACGCATAGGAATCCCCAATAACGCATTAAATGAACATGAGCGTCGTTACTAATAAAACTTTCTATATATTTTTTTCGGCAGATAGATTTCTATAAGGAGTAATTCTGTACTTTATTTCAATAATAACCTACAGAAGAAAAATTACATCAAATATTCAATATGTCCCATTTAATTAAAAGAAGGTGAATTTTTATTTATTTTTTATGGTTAAAAACGTAGTTGTTCCTTGGGGTACTACAAGTACACGTGACTGTTGATTAGATAACATAACGGCTTTGGTTAACGCTTCATTAGGAGTTTTTTCTTTTTTAAAATTAAAAAGGAGTTCTACATCAGGTGTATTCATTTCTGAAACAAAAATAACTGGATGGTTTTCCACTGCTATTCGGTGATAATATGCTTTATGTGCACCGATGATAAAATTTCTATTCAAAGCTTCTTGGATTTCTTGAGATGTCTGGTATTTTTTTAACCAATCGATATATAATTGATTACCATGCCCTTCAGGACATTCGGCGACGAGTATTATGATACCATGTGGTTTTACAATTTGACATGCTGTATACAGTGCTTTCATTGCTTGATATAAATTGATATCGTGCGGATGTCCGTTTGCAGCGGTAATAACAATATCCGGTGATTCTCGTAACTCTCGTTTATACATGGTGTCAACGAGTTTCGCCCCAACATCCATGACTAACTCAGGTTTCCCAGCCCAGGCACCGACGATTCGATGATGAGAATTTTGTACCACATTGAGAACAAAGTCACATCCTGCAAGATGCATCGCTTCGTTCATCTCCTGATGAATCGGGTTTTCTTTCAAAACACCCATACATGAATGTTTCTCAAAAAGCAAGCTATGATTTCGTTGAATCGAATTTTTTGAAGAAATACCAGGGAGAATACTCTTGCGCGTTCCACCATAGCCAGCAAAGTAATGGTACTCGATATCGCCCAGAAGGATCTTGAAATCAGCCTCGACGTACTCCTTGAGGACTTCGATGTCATTGCCTCGTTTCGTTTTTCCAACATTGACATGCTGTCCGTTTACCGCATCGTTCGAGATGATCATATAATTCCGAGAAATCTTGTCTCCCACGAGTTCTTTGATGACATCAGGTGATGGTGGAGTATGCGTACCGGTCGCAACAATAATGCAGATATCCAGGTCACCAACACCAGCTACCTTTAACTCTTCTAACACTGGTGGTAACAACATTTTTGTCGGACACGGTCTGGTATAATCATCAATAACAATCGCGACGGT
>CAYGVY010000363.1:0-1659 GCA_964353435.1 uncultured Thermoplasmatales archaeon
ATCCATGATTTATTAAGAAAAACAAAGGGTCGTTGAAACTATTTATCTCCCTGTTATTATAGATGTAACAGAGAACTAGATCTCTGCTCCGTATTCTCTCTGAAAAAATCAAAAAATATAAGAAGGAATAAATAATTCGTTTTCCTAGGTCTATTGTAAAAGTCTGGGAGAAGAAAAGTCATGAATATTCGTGAGATGCCATAGTTTGAGAGACCTGGGGCTCGGTTAAAAAGGAATGGTCCTGAGGTGCTCTCTGATGCTGAGCTGCTCGCTATCGTGCTTGGTCGCGGAAGCAAAACTGAGAACGTCTTTGATTGTTCCCGACGGGTGCTGTATCATACTTATTAAAATTACGTAAAATTACGTAACGTATTTATACGTAATGAAATATATCCTTCTGTGATCCTATGGAAAATCCCTTTGAATATCAACGGATTGTCGTCGGAGAGACGTTTATCGATAGAGAACAAGAATTGAAAACAGTCATCGATGCAATGCGTTCAGGGGAGAACATGCTCTTGTATTCTCCAAGACGACTTGGAAAATCATCACTGTTAAAGGAAGCACTATCACAGATACAAAAAGACCGCATATGTGTCTATATCGATTTGTGGGAATGCCTCACCGAAGCAGAAATCGCTGAAAAACTAGCGAGTGGAGTCATCAACGCAACCTATACTACTCTAGAGAAAGCCGCCTCTGTATTAAAAGAATTAATAACCTCTGCCCGTCCCCTGATTACAGTGGAGCCTGATGGAGGCATTGGGTTAAAACTCGAATTCCTTGAACCGGAAAAAACACTGAGAGAAACCCTTGCCATGATCGAGTCGATTGCAGAGCGGAAAAAGAAGAAGATCGTTGTCGTTCTTGATGAATGTCAGGTGATTGCTGAGTTTGAACGACATCGCATTGAAAAGGTATTTCGGACCGTCATCCAGCAACAACGAATGGTCACCTATATCTTTTCAGGTTCGAAGCATCATGTGTTACAAGCAATGGTGAATCAAAAGACACGACCGTTTTATCGACAACTTCGATCAATGACACTTGGACCGATTCCCATCGATGCGTTTACCCCGTTTATCAAAAAAGGTTTTTCGAATGTTGGGAAAATCGATGAGAGTACCATTGCAGCAATCTATCGGTATGGACGGGGGAATCCTCAACGGACACAGCAGATTTGTCATTTTCTTTATTCGAAGGCCACAGAACATGTTCGCCTTTCACCCAAGATAGTCGATACGGTTGTCGCTGAACTGTGTTTGGACCTTGATACAGAGTTCGAAGACGAGGTCGATAGTATTAAAAACAGGAGACAGCGGATGATTCTAAAGGCGTTAGCAATTGATCAGACAAATAAACCACTATCATCGGAATTCCTGAAACGCTATCAGCTGGGTCCTGCGAGTAGTGTGCAAACCGCGCTGAAAGGGTTAATGGAAAAAGGAATCCTGGATGAGAAGTACGAGTTCGTCGACCCGTTGTTTAAGGCATGGTTTGTGTTCAAGTATCGAAAAATGCTTTAAAAAAATCGTAAAATATATGAATGGGCAGATAATTCATTTTCTTAGGTCTATTGTAAAAGTCTGGGAGAAAAAAAGTTATGAATATTCGTGAGATGCCATGGTTTGAGAGACCGGGGGCTCGGTTAAAAAGGAA
>CAYGVY010000364.1:0-1658 GCA_964353435.1 uncultured Thermoplasmatales archaeon
TAACACCTTCCGCGGAAATAGTCCGTACAAAGACGCGATCCCCCAATTGGATTGCTCGGACTTCTAAAGTTTCGTCTGAGCTCTCACGTGCCACAGGCTGGATATATTCCTCTTCAATCTCTTCAATAGATTCTTTGATCTCCTCAAGCACCTCAAGCGGCTGACCCGCTGCTGACAAACGTCGTCTTAGTTTCCTGACCTCCTCCTGAAGTGATGCCAACTCCTGCTCGGCTTCCCTCCTGGCTTGTTCTAAGATCGATCTGCGTTCATCTTCGATCGCATCCAGACGGTCCTGCAATCCGGAACGGAGTTGGAGGATTTCCTCTTTCGCCTGGCTTGTATCCGCCAGAACTTGCCGAGTGGCGTCGCGTTGGCGATGGATCTCATCCAGTAGTCCATCCGCCTGCAATTCCTCGGATGGGATCATCGCTCGCGCTCTTTCGATGATGGATTGCTTCAAGCCCAGACGATGAGCAATCAACAAGGCGTTTGACCTGCCTGGCAGTCCGATGACGAGATGGTAGGTGGGTTTGAGGCTATCCAGATCGAATTCCGCACTGGCATTACTAACCCCAGGTGTAAGGTGGGCATACGCCTTCAGCTCCGGATAATGTGTGGCTACTAATGTTGTGGCCCGCTTCTCAAGGAACTCCGACAACAGCGCCCGCGCCAAGGCAGCCCCCTCCTGAGGATCAGTGCCAGCGCCAAGCTCATCCAGGAGAACCAATGAGCGCCAATTCGCTCGTTTCAGGATGCGGATGATGTTGGAGATGTGGGAGGAAAATGTAGAAAGAGACTGCTCAATGGATTGCTCATCCCCGATATCCGCATAGACTCCCTCAAATACCGAAATTTCAGACCCCGATGTCACCGGTAAGTGAAGACCGCATTGCGTCATCAATGCCAGCAAACCTGCAGTTTTCAATGCAACCGTCTTACCACCAGTATTGGGTCCAGTGATGACCAATGCATGTGTCTCTTCACTTAGAATCAAATCCACTGGAACCACTCGTTCCGCTTGAAGTAAGGGATGGCGGGCAGAGATCAACCGCAAGCTTGACCCTGGATGACCTGATGCAGGCTCCTCCGGCCAGGGTTTCAGGATTGGCTCACTGGCTCGGATAGCTTCCGCATAGCGCGCCTTGGCAAAAGCCATATCCAGAGATGCCAAGGCTTCCACAGTTTGCGTGAGTGCCTCCTGATGGTCCGCAACCATCCTGGATAGCCCAGCCAGGATTCGTCGAACCTCATCCCGTTCTGCCAGCTCCAATTCCCGAACCTGATTGTTGAGATCGACGATGGAAAGCGGTTCGATGAATAATGTCGCGCCGGAGGCAGAGCGATCATGAATGACCGAGTCGATCCGGCCTTTAAACTCGGCTCGCAAGGGAATGACAAAGCGACCGTCGCGCTGTGTGATGATCGGTTCCTGCAGCATGTGAAGGATGTCCGGATCACCCACCAAACGTTGCAGCTTCGATGTCAGGCGATCACGCCCGATCCGCAATTCCCTTCGGATGGAAGCCAGCTCGTTTGAAGCATTGTCCAAGACGTTCCCACGCTCATCGAGAGTATTGGAAATGGCGTCAATGAGGCCATGAATCGGTTCCATTTGAGCGGCGTAATCTGATAGAAGCGGGGCATCTGTCTTATGGTTT
>CAYGVY010000365.1:0-1654 GCA_964353435.1 uncultured Thermoplasmatales archaeon
GGTGGCATTGTCGGACGAATCAACAAAACAGTAAATGGAACAGTCGACGTCCCATTAGGAGAATCAATGACCATTGTCGAAACAGGACTGTTCTTTGGACTTGGTTCTATCATGATTACTGCAAAAGTAGCTGACGAAGAAAAGACCGCAGAGGGAACATATCTCTTCATCTTCTCCATTGTGAAATAAGGAATCATATCTCCCCCTTTCTCTCTTTTTCTTCTTTTTTTCTTTTATTCATTTTCTTAAAGGGCTTAAAAATGAGGACCGTGGACGTTAAAAGACCCTCAGGGCTATATTCGGGGTCGTTAAGAACCCCTCGGAGTCCTATAGACCCTTTCTTTTAAGATATTAACTACGCTTTCAACTTGAATTAAGCTCTTTTTCAATATATGCAGAAATCATATCCATAGCTTCCTTAGGACTGGAAAAACAGCTGTTGTCCAATACATCTCGTTGTATCCTTGAAAAATCCCTTTCTATATCGTTCATCCAGGATGAACAGGTTGGCAGTGGAACCAGATGCAATCTGGGTTGCAGATCTGCATAAGCACGGAATGCTTTGGATGTATGTGCACTCCATCCGTCAAGGATAAGGTACAGATTGTTTTCTGGATATATCGTGTAGAGGAGCCAGTTGACAAAATCGATGACAATGAAGCTGTTCTTCCACGTGTAGAACCGATGGTGTCGCATGCCGGTATGAATGTCTTTGGCTGCGAACAGGTCAAATAATCCTTTGACTTTCTGAGCGTAGGGGATACGGTATTGTTGTTCGGTGGTCCATTTCCACCCGCCATACTGTTTGATCGGTGTCTTTCCTTTTTCATCGAATGAAAGCACGACACTATTTGGTGGTGGTTGTTCTTTCAGCGAGTCGATCCGTAGTTTTTTTTAGCGAACAATGGGTCGTTACTGTATTGGAATCGTTTACTCTTCCGCAGTTTCATCTTCTCTTGTTTCAAGAGAGATCTGATGGTTTCAATGGAGATGGAATCAACAACTCTTTGGTTAATGAAATACTGCTGAAGTTTCTGAAGACTCCAGGTGGTGAAATGCAAGTTGAGTTTCTTAGGTTCTGTTGCTGCAATCATCAGTATCTGAGCTTTCTGTTCTTTCGAAAACTTCGGTTCTGCGCCAGGAGCTTTCCCTCGGTTTAAGGTTTTCAATCCATGCTGGTTGAACATCTTAATGGCATTGCGTACTTTACGTGCTTCGCAACCGGTTTTTTCTGCGATTTCTCGGGGGATGTATCTTTGAGATGACAGAAGGAGGATCTTTGCTCTATCTCTCACAAATGCATTGTTTGACCTTATTGCTTTTTTCAGCGTATGCATTTCATCTGGTGTTATCGGTTTTACATAAACCGATGCGTTCGTCTTGCGCGATCTTTTTGTCTTATAGATAGGATGGAGAGGACCTAAACATTTGACCATGACATGACGAACTTTCTCTCCACCTCTGATACTTTTCCGTAGATATTTGTACTGTCGTCCATGGACTGTTTTAATCTCTATGTATGTCATAATATCACGCTTTAATTTAGGGTGCACAATATACGTATGTTTTTAGACTATTTTAATCTTTGTTATTAAAACAAACTGGTGATAGAATTAAGATAAATTAAAATTACATATATCAGTTAGATTCTGTA
>CAYGVY010000366.1:0-1652 GCA_964353435.1 uncultured Thermoplasmatales archaeon
GGTAAAATTACCGGAAGGAAAAGGTCTGCCAAAGCAATTTATTGAAAAGTGGACCTTACAACAAAATGAGCTTTCAGATAAACTAATGCAAACGACAAAAGACATACTTGAATTTAAGAAGAGATATGCAGAATTCATCCTTGCCAGTGAAGAGTACTTAGCAATCGAAGTGCAGAAAGCGGAAGCACCAGTCCTCTTTGGAACAACGGAACATTCTTTTATTATTGATTGTTGGATTCCGACGTATGATTTGAAACGAGTAAAGGAAGTCCTTGAGAAGGAAATGGCAGGCTCGCTCTACCTTGAGGAAATCGAAGTAAAATACGAAGACGAACCACCGACATTGCTGAAAAACCCGCGGCCTATTCGCCGATTTGAGTTTCTTCTGGAGTTGTATTCAATCCCTAATTATCGAGATATCGACCCGAGTTTCATTCTCTCGTTGATTTTTCCTCTGTTTTTTGGGCTTATGATAGGAGATATCGGCTATGGTATTCTCTTGATTCTTTTCGGTGTTCTTTTCATGAAGAAGTTCAAGGACAGCGAAGCATTTTCGAACATTGGCTGGTATATCATTATCGCAGGTGTTTTTGCTTCTCTTTTTGGCTTGTTTCTTTTTGGTGATATGTTTGGTCTTCCGTTTCAACCCCCGCTTCGTGAAACCGGAGAAGCCGTGTATAGCTGGTCTACCCTGCTTGGGGTTCATATTCCTATCCCTTCTGTGATTCATAAAATGGAATCCCTCGGCATGACACAGCTTCTTGTCATCTCTATTATCGCAGGGTTTCTGCATCTCGGACTCGGACTTCTCATCGGAATTATTGTTGAACGGAAACATAATCGGAACCATGCGATAACCAAGATCGGGCTTCTTTTTGTGTTGACCGCACTGACTTTGCTGATCTTTGTAATGGCAGATTGGACGATTGGACAATGGCTCAAGCCCCTGAAAGACTCAGCGGTTGCACCGTTGTTATGGAACTATCTTATCCCTCTTGTCAAAACAGGATTTTCTTTCGGTGGACTTCTTGTTCCTTATATCTCGGTAGTGTTTGGTCTTCTGGGTATTATAATGATAATTATCGTTACCGGGGGGTTCGGCTTAGTTGAAGTCTTAGAAGTCACCAGCCATCTTATGTCCTACACTAGACTTGCAGCTATCTGTGTGGCCAAAGCTGCGATGGCGTTTGCGTTTAACATGATTGGTTTGGGTTTGATTCTCAGTGGTAACATCGCAATTGGGCTCGTCGGTGTGATCCTTCTAATTTTTATGCAGCTTATGGTTTTTTCATTAGGCGCACTCTCATCAGGTATCCAAGCAGTCAGGCTTCATTACGTTGAATTCTTCATGAAGTTCTACAAAGGAGAAGGAATAAAATTTAATCCCTTTAAATATGTAAGAAAATATACCACAACGAAATAACAAAAAAGGAGGTAAAAACACATGGCAGCAGAAACAGGAATCATCGCAATAGGCGCTGGTATCGCTATCGGATCTGCTGCACTTGCGACCGCGTGGGCACAAAAAACCATTGGTGCCGCCGCTGTCGGTGCAGCAGCTGAGAACGAAAAAATGTTCGGAAAAGGCCTTATTTATATGGTTCTTCCAGAAACCATCGTTCTCTTCGGGCTTGTCATCGCCTTTTTGCTGT
>CAYGVY010000367.1:0-1651 GCA_964353435.1 uncultured Thermoplasmatales archaeon
TTTTGAGTTGTACATCAATTTGACCCCATGCATTATCTATTTGGTTTTCGTACCTGATGACTCGGTTGTAGTAGCCGAAGAACCACAACAGAATAATCACTACTATCAAGATTATGACTAGCCCTATTATTAATGACAGGTCCATAGTTTTACCTCCTCAGGTTTAGATGTAATAAAATGTTTTATTTAAATATATCGTAAAGAAGTTAAGACTGAGTTCTTTATTTCTTTTTTCCTCTAAAAATTTGTAATGCTTCTTTCGGTGTCGCGTTTTTATGGACGATTGCATTTACCGCTTTTATCATACCGATTGGATCTGAGCTCTGGAAAATGTTTCTTCCCATATCAACACCGACGGCTCCCGCTTGAATTGCATCGTACGCCATCTTCAAGGCTTCATCTTCTGGCTGCTTCTTCCCACCCGCTATTACGACGGGTACTGGGCAGGATTCAATGACTTTTTCAAATTCACTCACAAAGTAGGTTTTCACGATGTGCGCACCGAGTTCCGCTGCTAGTCGAGAAGCAAGACTCATGTATCGAACGTCTCGCTTCATTTCTTTTCCGACTGCGGTCACTGCAAGGACTGGGATTCCGTATCGTTCCGCTTCGTCGATATACTGGGTCATTCCAAGAATTGTGTCACGTTCGAACTCTGCACCAACAAGAATCGAGTAGGCGACTCCTGATGCGTTTAGTCGAATCGCATCCTCAATAGAGACAACGGTGCCTTCATGCAAGAGTTTTGGACCGATGATACTCGTTCCACCTGAGACTCGAAGAACGATGGGAACATTTATCGTTGGACTAATGTAGTTACGTAGCGCACCACGAGTGAGCATTAACGTATCAGTGTATGGCAACAAGGGATTTACCATGGAATCAAGTTTTTCAAGCCCTGAAGTCGGACCCATGAAGTACCCATGATCAACCGCAAGCATTACTGTGCGTCCATCTTTTGGTTTAATGATTTTAGAAAGCCGATTTTTCATACCCCAATCCATATCATTCTGCCTCCATTTCCCCAGTAAACAACGCAGGATTATATAAACTATTTCTCAGGAGATTACCACGTGTTTTTTTGTTGGCAAACCTTTTTTATGTGTTATGGTGTTACCGGTGCGTACTATAAGGGAGGCAACCTATGCCAAGTATTGAGAATTTAGAACCAAAACTTGTATGGAAACATTTTGATGAGATTAGGAAAATCCCACGATGCTCAAAACATGAGGAAAAAATCAGAGAATATATTATTGATTTTGGAAGAAAACAAGGACTAAAAACAAAGGTCGACGCCGTAGGAAACGTGGTTATCTTAAAACCAGCGACATCCGGCATGCAAAACAAACCCACCGTGATCTTACAAGGTCATATGGACATGGTATGCGAAAAGAACAGCGACGTGAAATTCGATTTTTCCAAAGACCCTATCCAGCTTAAAATCAAAGGAGACCTTCTCACCGCTGACGGGACAACTCTTGGCGCAGACAACGGGATCGGCCTTGCGATAAGCCTTGCGATACTAGAAGATAAGAAGGTACGACATGGGCCGATTGAATCATTATACACTGTTGACGAGGAGACCGGACTTACTGGTGCGTTTGCCATGAAATCAGACATGCTCACTGGAAAAATCATGCTCAACCTTGAT
>CAYGVY010000368.1:0-1648 GCA_964353435.1 uncultured Thermoplasmatales archaeon
TTATTTGATTCGTATAAAAACATGATGTTAAAACCGTGTTAATGCTTGACCGATACAATTAACCAAAGCTATTTTTTCTGAAGAATAAAGTGATGGGGAGTCCAGTCTGGGAGGAAAGGATACATGAAAAAGGGTAGAACAATCGGGGGAAAGTCCTACCTGATGTATGATTGACTCCCCAAGAAATATTATCTTTTTATTGTATAAAAAAGGATGGTTGCATTGAAGAACCATTTTTTAGTTACAAATGTTACCAAAAAATATAGAAAATTATTAATATACATAGTAGTTTAATTTTATTGGAGAAAAGGAGGAAGGGTAACGATTCTTCATATTATCCCCAACTATTTTCCCTTTCCTCCAATCATCCTGAATTAGTTATACTACGAAACGGAGGAAAGGTAATGGTTGTAATTTGCCTCCATATTATCCCTTTCCTCCCAAAATAATAAAAATTCATTCTAATGATATGTTTTTAAGAAGGAATGCTGTTTAACCTTTCGTATTGGATGTGAACTATGGCGAAAAATAGCAAGGAAAGGATATTACATGACGAAATAAAAGTAATGGATGCTTTAGAACAACATTCAAAAGAAAGTATTGATAAGATTGCGAAGAGCTGTGGATTTTCTCGCCAGAAAGTTTGGAGGATTATCAAAGATTTAGAAAAGAGGAAAATAATTTGGGGCTATATTGCTATAACTGATGAAACAGCAAAAAATCTCAAGCACTTCATCGTTCTTGCGAAAAGAAATACTGTGCCATTTGGCGATGAAATCCGAAAAGAAATTATTTTACGAAAACTCGATGATTATCCTATGGATATAGTAAGAATCGAGAATATTTACCTTACTCATGGTATAACTGATTGGATTTTAACTTTTTATGCTCCTAATATCATTTCTGCAAAAAAGTTCGTTGATGAAACATTTGCGAGATTTAGTAAATATCTTCAAGAGTACAATATCGTTGAAACTCTCGTACCAGTTCGGAAACAAGGACTTAAGAATCCTCGGATGAAAGACCTCGTTGAATACGTATAGAACAGATTAAATAGGAATCATAATAGTTACTGTTTATTACATGCATAAAAACCGTGTTAATGCTTGACCGATGCACTTATATAAAGATTACTGTTTTATCCTGTTGATGGGGTTTAAACCTATAATACCTGAAGGTTGGCGTGACGCTTTTATAAAAAAACTTGAACTACAAGCATTAGAAACCGCAGAGGAACGATTGCCGCTGTACCTCAAAGTTGGATTAAAGGATGCACACCTTGTGTTAGATGTCGGCTGTGGCTCCGGCTTTGTAACCCGCGATATCGCACGACTCACCAAAGGTACTATAGTCGCAATTGATGGGTCTGCTCACCTCCTCGATGTCGCAAAAAAGATACTAGACGATTACACAAATACCGCTATCTGTAATGGAGACGCACAACAATTACCATTTGCCGATAACACTTTTGACCTCGTCACCTGTAATCTGCTGCTGATGTGGGCAGATGACCCTCAAATCGTTATCAATGAAATGACTCGTGTCTGTAAACCAAAAGGAAAAATACTTGCCTCACTCGAACCAGATTACGGCGGGAAGATACACTGGCCAGAAAACCAAAAAGTTGATGCATTATTCGCTGGTGAAG
>CAYGVY010000369.1:0-1646 GCA_964353435.1 uncultured Thermoplasmatales archaeon
GTAGGTGGAGTCCGCAACCCTCTTTCCAACCCTTCCTCTTCACTTCCAAGAAGTTCAAAAAGGGTATATACTACAACCCATATTCTAAGGACTGGTTATTTTTTTCCGATTATTTGTTTGCTGCGGTATAATATCGCTTAGAGTAATATTAAACCTTAAAAAAGACGATTGTTGAACCATTTAGGCCTCAAAAATGGCTTTTAAACGGCTGAAAGGTCTTTTTTTAGGAGAAACATCGCAGCAGTATAAAAAATAATGTTAGATTAAAAACAAAAATGGAGAAAATATTCATCGTAATGCTGAATTTATATTTCATTATCAACTTGCAACCTTCCAATCAGGGAATAAAAATAACATTACAAAACGAAAAGGTTGTTACCTTATCAAAATCCCATGAATCATATGAACATTTTACCAAGCTAATCACCCGTGCTTTAAAAAGAAAACATCCGGTAGGTCTTGCAATTTCAAAAGACAATAAAATCCTCGCAATAGAGCGCGCAGACAATGATTTTGTTGAGAAGATTATTTCAAAAGACGAACAGACATTTATTATACATTTTCAGGGGCATGATGGTTTTTTTTCTTTGGATCGTAATCACCCTAATTTTGATAAAATTTACACTATACTAGAAAGATCGAGAATAAATTCTCAACGTGTTTGGTTTATTGCTCAACTCCCAAAGCTAAAAATATTAGATGTAATTCTTGTAGAAGAGAAATGATCATTATCAAATAAATCTAACGAATCGCTTCAGCCGACGTGATCCCCGGCTTTGCCCCGTCTCATGCGGTTGAGCTTCTTAGGAGAGATATGATCGGGGATGAACTACAGAAACTATACCGGGTTTTTCTGTTTGACACAGAGGAACACTATGACGAGCTTATTGCCATAACGACGCGAGCTATCCAGGCTGAACCCCATAACGGCATAGCCTTAAATAATCGGGGGGTCGCAAAGTGGGAGCTGGGCCTGCTTGATGAAGCTCTTAGTGATCTCTCAGAAGCGGTCAGAGAAATGCCCCAATCTGCCGTCCCTCTTATCAACTGCGGAGACGTTCTTAAAAAACTTTCACGATTTTTTGAGGCAATCACACACTACAAAGCTGCCATCCAACTAGAGCCGGAAAACCCTTATTTTCGGCGATCCTGCGCTCATCTGCTTCATGAAATGGAACGCTTTGATGAGGCCATCGCACACTATGATGTGGCAATCCGCCTCCAGCCCGAATTTAAACGCACGTATGATGACCTTAAAAGAGCAAAGTCACGTTTGCCATTGGTTGACTCCTAATGGAGGGAACCTGTTAGCGTCAATAGCGGCCCAACAAGTCGCTGAAGCCGACAAACCCGCACGGGGTGAACGGTGAACTCGAAAGAAAGGTTGGTGTTGCGGGGTTTGCGGCTTAGCTCAATTCGTTAATGCTCGCTTTCAAACCGTAATCCTCGCCTTCAAGAGTCACACTCGGAACAACATTTGTAGGTGTACTCGTTATTTCTCCCCATCGGCTCATTTTAAAAAATTGGTAAAGGGATATTTCGTTTGTTCCTTCCTGTAATCCAGTTTTCTTAATCAACCCGCCAAATAGAGGACTTCGAATAAGCGTCAATCCGAAGTTGTGATAAAGTTGACAAACATGTGAATT
>CAYGVY010000370.1:0-1641 GCA_964353435.1 uncultured Thermoplasmatales archaeon
CCATAACACAACCATGCTTCTCCTCCTAGGCTAGCGTCATTTTTAAACGAAATGATCCATTCGCGATCTTTAGTGGCAGGATTCTGATTTAACTTGTATTGTTCGATTTTATCATCCTCACCATAGAAATTCAGATAGGGGTAGATTTCTCCAAAGTTTAGAGATTCAATAGAAGCACTCCGTGATTTTATTGAGATGAGCGAACCGAATCGTCCATCAATATTATCAATTCCTTGCACGATTGCATCTTTCAACATCTCATGTTTAACATGAACATTTATTCGTTTTTCGTCAAGCGGGTAGTAATAATACCTATAAATCGCAGTCGTCCGAATATCTTTCTTATTTGATTCACTGATAATACCAAATTCAACCATAAGATTTCCATCAACGAAGATTTTTTTATCGATAAAAACCTGATCGGAAGTGCTTTCATCTTTTTCATTACTTCCATAATAATATGAAAATGCAAATGATACGATCTGATCTGAGTCAAGAAAATCAAAATTCTTAGTGTCTTTCTTTTGTTTTACAACCACTTGAGCACAAGATCTATCTAAAAGCTGCCCTTCTTGTCCTACCCCATAGACACAATATCCATCTTCCTTAACTCCGTAATATCTTGCTTGTGCAGATATGCCAGGCAAGAAGGATGAAGAATAGTTTGCGTCTTCAACGTTCACATGATTTGTATAGCTTGGTATTGGTGTTTTACCGCCATTGTAGTAAATGAAGTATCGCTCCGTTCCATCTGTGAAAGCAGGGATAAGGAATATGATGTTACATTCATTGATATAGGTTGTCTCTTCTGCATCTTTTATTATACCATAGATTTGTGATTCTAATTCATACCAATTTTCTTTATACCAGCAGCAAATTCTTATAGAGGTCTTATTTTCATTTTCCGTCCAACACGCTTTTTCAAAGGTGATATGCAAATCGATTGGTTGGTAATGGACAGTTGAATCGTTTGTTGTAATCGGAAGTAGTAATTCTTGTCTATACGACCAGGATGTATTCCAAAAGGGAATTACATCTTCCTGCGAGGATCCTGGTATGCTTGCCGCTGGGAAGATAAGCAGAAGAAGCATGGTGACTATGACGGCGTTTGACCCTCGCATAGGTCTCCTTTCATTATATTTATAAAGCATTTCTATATAAAAGAGTTGTTTTGTGGATATAAGAACCTTTTTAATATAAAGACGTAGCCTAGTGCTTGTGTTTCTCCTTATCTTTTTTAAAAATAACAGAAATCCCAATAATTTCGTATTAAATTGGTTGGATAAAATTCAGTTGCCCAAGTTCCCCTAAAATAATGAGTGCTGTGAAGCCTATTGCATAGAAGAGATACGTCACATACATCAATGACCATGCTGGTACGTTTTCTAAGGTTTCGCTTTGTTGTTGTTTGAGCATTAAATAGAAGATGATAAAAGCAGGAATAATAAAAATCGTAAGTGGGAGGAAATAGGAGTTTATGATAGAGTAATGAATAAGGATAGGGATTGTTGCGAACGGAATAACAAGGAATGGAAGAGAGATGAATGCTGCTTTTTTAATTCCGAAGGTGTTTATGAGTGTTCGTGTTCCTGTTTTTCGGTCTGCTTCGCAATCAACAATATCTTTTGTAGTCATTGCTCC
>CAYGVY010000371.1:0-1635 GCA_964353435.1 uncultured Thermoplasmatales archaeon
TATTATCCTTGAGTTTTCTTTTTTTTCTACTACCATCTGTTCACCTACTTTACTTAACAATCGTTAAGTACTTATATGGCTAGAGGATATATATAATACTTGTGGGAACTATGACAATTAAAATTGATTGTGAAGAATCAGTCTGGTATCTTCTCCCTCTCATCAGGAAGGAATTTGCTAAAAGCTTAATTAAAAATCATGGTCTGACGCAAAGAAAAGCTGCTGAAAAATTAGGTATTACAGAATCAGCTGTCTCCCAATATGTCTCAAAAAAACGAGGGGATTCCAAGGTAACAAATAAAATAATACGTCAAGAAATCAAAGAATCGACGAAACGAATTGTTATTGGAGACATTCAAGTAATGAAAACAGAAACATGCAGAATCTGTCATCTACTCCGAGCATTGGATCTTGGAAAAAAGTAACTAATTATAGCATAAAGGCAAGAACATCAATAGTTGCTGCCGATTGTTTTCCTGAATCATCGTAGGCTTTAACGGTAATTGTTTTTTTCCCAAAACTTAACTTATGCCTGGTCCTTTGATACGGTTCCTGGGTAACGGTCGTCATGAGTTTGTTATTGATATAAAATTCTACTTTTTCTATTTTTGAATCATCATGAACCGATGCAACAATAGTGGTTTTTCCAACGACGACGGTCTTGCCGGTCATGGTCTTTCTGACAGGGTCGCCAAAACGATGCCAATATTTCACCGATGGATTTTGAATCCCTACTTCAGGTGGGAGATTTCCACCCTGAACCACCCTTGTTGCACTCACTGCATCGACAGCATGAGCATCATATGGATTTTTATCGGGAGGTTGGGAGTACCCAGTGCTTTTTTCAGCGTTAAAGAGTACAGAAAATAACATAATGTTCTCAGGATCGATACCCGAACCATCCATGTCCTTGGTTATAGATATATTTCCGTTGGCCGGTATTTGTACATCTTCATTGAGTAGGAAATCTAGGAATGAGAAATGCATCGGTGTTCCTGCTTGCCATGTTGTGGAAATCAACTCTGTGATATAGACGCGTAACCGTCCATTATAGACTGTTGTCTCGTGGTTTACAACATGAACATCAACGGTTATGATATTCGTTTGATTATTCCTGTGCGCAGAGGTGTTGATAAAGACATGAGGTGTGGTTCGTGCTGCGGCAGAGGTTATGTCCTTCTCAAAGTCAGATTTCTGTTTATTGCTACCGACTAACGCGGTCATTCCGCCATCGATATAGACCGTGGGATACCCCCAGATGTTATACTCATTGATACGCTCAAGTGCTTTGGGGTTATCTAGCGGGAGGCTCACATAATAGAACGGATAGTCTCCCGAGGCGTACAACTCATTCATTATCAAGGATATCTTAGGACATTCTGAGCAAACGATTTTTGTTCCTATTTCAATAAATACGAAACGAGTCGCGTTCTGGTCGTAGTTTGGTCCACCGCCATTCGTATCGTTTTCTTCTGGCGGCGTTATGTTCGAATTCATAACCATAATCGTGTAATATGAACTGCCATCGATGGATGGATCACCAACTGGTCCGTTACCTGCAGCGTCATTGACTGTCACATAATAATACCAGCTTTCATTTGAGTTCATCGGAAGATCCAGAGTAGCTGATCCACT
>CAYGVY010000372.1:0-1632 GCA_964353435.1 uncultured Thermoplasmatales archaeon
AAAAAATCCAGATTCATGATCGAGACAAACGCTATGAGATAAAAAAAATCATCATTTCACGTACCGAAACCTTCATCACGGATCTTGCATCTCGACTGGATTCATATGTGAAAAACTTTCCATCAATTGACAAACTGCCGTTGTTCTATCAGGAGATCATTGATATTAAGATTGATACGGATAAACTGAAGAAATCATTAGGTGCGATTGACTGGGCGCGGAAAACCACCCTGATGGTCTATTCAACACAAAACAGTTCGTTAATAAAATCTGGAAATGTAGAGTTCCTGAAAAAAAAACAAAAAGAAATCTACGGTCGAGTATCGTCAATCGTAAAACAAGTAGATAAAAATCTCGTGTTTCTCTCAAACGCACAGAAGATATTGAGAACGTTCCCTGATATCGAGGATATTCCAACTGTAGTCATCGCTGGGTATCCCAACGTGGGAAAATCATCACTCATCAGACAACTATCCGCTGCAAAACCAGAGATTGCACAGTACCCGTTTACGACAAAACAGATTTATGTTGGCCATATGGAAAAAACAGTGCGTTATGAGAAAAAGCAGTATCAAATTATTGACACGCCAGGGTTGTTAGATCGGCCTCTCTCAGAGCGGAACAATATCGAGAAGCAGGCGATCGCCGCATTGCGTCATCTTGCTGACCTTATTGTGTTTATCTTTGACCCCTCAGGAACCAGTGGGTACCAGATGAGTGAACAGACATTGATGCTGGAGGATATCAAGAAGTTGTTTTGTGATGTCCCGTTTATCATCGTGGAAAACAAGGTTGATGTAAAGAATACTGGTTCTGCGAATCGGAAGATTTCGTGTACCACTGGGGATGGAATCGAGGAGCTGCGCCAAGAAATTCTCTCTGTTCTTGACCATATATAATCTTTCGTAGGTGCATATCCTGGTACATGTTCATCTGCGAAAAATGCTCTTAAGACGGAATATCGATATCGTTTCTAACAACAACTAGGAAGGGAAGAACTTAGACTTTTTTACCCTCTTTTCCCCCTCTATTCTTCCTTCCTATTGTTATTCTTAAAAATATTTTCACACCCCCCTCAAAAAAAAACATGGTGAACACCTTTTCTAAAAGCACATAAAAAAATTAAAAACCGTTTTTTGATTTTATCGTCGTACTTTCATGGTCTGTATGATTTCTTTGCCGAAGTCAGTGACTCCATAGAGTCGGACGTTTTTCCCACCGGATCTTTCCTCAACCATGTTCAGACCAATGAGGGATTCTTCTTCACGATACCGTGTTTGGATTCCGCGCAAGGCACCAATCACGTTTGATGAGGTTGCACTGATATTGTACGCGATCTCGGAGGTGTAACTGCAGTTCGGACTGATTTCACAGAGATACTCAGTAACTTTTCTTCGTATATTGCTACGTCGAAGTGCCCGTATCGCAACCGATCGCTTGATCTCGATAGAGCGGTCTATAGTTGTTTGTTCTAGCATCCCATCGTACCCGTTAAAAAGCGAATGATACCTCTTTTAATAAAGTATTCGCTTCCGGATATCTCTTTACATATACACCTGCACTAATGTCTGCATATGCACCTCTGTATCCTGGTATCTATGCAAGTAATTCTGTGATGCAGATAGGTATGCA
>CAYGVY010000373.1:0-1625 GCA_964353435.1 uncultured Thermoplasmatales archaeon
AGAAGCGATCGAAACGCCAAGTACAATCAATTGATACGTATCGAAGAAGAACTTGGGATGAAAGCGGAATATAGCGGGGTTGATTTCCGAGAGATCCTGTAGAGAGCGTAAACATTTTTATCTACGTGGCGATACACCTCATGGAGGCATAGTAATGAAAATACTTATTACTGATAAGACAGAAAATGATGTTATCCAACAGTTGAAAGATGCTGGTCAAGAAGTCACTTTTAATGAAATGGATGCAGTAACGCTGCTCAAAGAAATCCCGAAGTACGATGGGCTGATGGTGCGAAGCAGGACAAAAGCAACTGCTGATGTCATCAACGCAGGAGCAAAAGGCAGCCTGAAGGTGATCGGACGGGCGGGGATTGGCGTGGACAACATTGATCTTCCGACCGCATCGAAGAACAAGATCAAAGTCGTGAACGCTCCGACCGGTACGACGGAAAGTGTCGCTGAGCTTGCGTTCGGACTGATGCTTGCTGCGTCACGGTCAATTCCACAGGCAGACCATTCGATGAAGCAGGGGCTGTGGGAGAAAAAAGCGTTCAAAGGTGTCGAGCTGTGCGGAAAAACGCTAGGAATTATTGGAATCGGGCGAATCGGGACTGAGCTTGGGAAACGAGCGCTCGCGTTCAACATGAAGGTCCTTGCCTATGACAAGTACATCCAGAAATCACCGGCTGCGAAGATTGCGATGGTGTCGTTGGAGAAATTACTCAAAGAGTCTGATTATCTTTCGCTGCATATCCCGTTTGTAAAAGAAGAAGGAGCTACGATTAAAGAACCTGATTTTGAGAAGATGAAAGACGGTGTCATCATCATCAACTGTGCCCGCGGTGGCGTGGTTGATGAACCGGCATTGTTAAAATATTTGAATAGTGGGAAGGTACGGGCCGCTGCTCTTGATGTCTATGCAGCTGAACCACCGACGTTTAAAGAGCTTGTCAATCACCCGAAAGTTGTCTGTACACCACATATCGGTGCATCAACGAAAGAAGGACAGCTGCGCGCGGGTAAGATTTGTGCTGAGCAGATGCTTCTTGTTCTTTCCGGGAAGACACCTGATTTTTGGGTGAATAAAAAAATGATGGAAGGGAAATGACTAGAAAACACATTCCTAGTAACGCAATGAATAATCTTGATGGCATCATCGAAAAGATCGACCTTCATATCGGGGAGAAGGAAAAAATACGGGAAGATGCGTTGAAGACTTCCCGGGATATTATTATTTGTTGTCGAAGAGGCATTCAGCAGCTCCACCGTGATCAGATGGATGAGGCGGAGAACTATATTAAACAAGCATCTGCGAAGCTTGCGCAGTTATATGATTTTACAAAGGATCATCCTGATATTTTTCATGCAGGATTTGTAGAGAATGCGGCCCAGGAGTTTGTCGAGATTCACTGTCTGTATAACATCATGAAAGGGCAGGATCTCCCTGACCCGGATACAATTCAAACCACGTATAGCGCGTACCTGCTCGGGCTGTGTGATGTCGTGGGTGAGTTGCGACGCGGCGCCCTGGATTTTATGTTGGAGGGAAATACCGCGAAAGCAAACGAGTACCTGCAGCATATGGACCGGATCTATGATGCAATCATGAGTTTTGATTATCCTTC
>CAYGVY010000374.1:0-1616 GCA_964353435.1 uncultured Thermoplasmatales archaeon
ACAAAAAAGTAAGGAATTATCTTTTGTTGTCACTAGTTCTTGTTTAGGTTTTTTTAACTTTGTTGATTTGATGTTCGATTGCCAGGAATGCGTTTCTCATTGCCTGCATAGGACCGTAACCCTCTTGGGTCGCGTAGAAGATACCAGGTTTTCCAGAAAGTTTCATTTCGCAGACGACTCTAAAAAGTCCTTGTTTGGTTTCTTTATGCTGCTCAAGAGAGACGTGAAGGTAGCCGACCACAAGGTATTTTTCGTAGTTTTTCAGGAATTCTTCTCTCAGGAACTGGACCGTTTGTTCTTTATCGAAACCTTCGACTTTGTTGTTGCGGTGATGGAATTGAATGGCAATGGTTTCTTCTTTTTCGAATCCCGCGTATGGCGCGAGAAATTCTTTATGCGTGACGATGCCGTGCAGATGATTTTCTTTTCCGATGAGTATCCCCGGGAGCTCTGATTTGTGCATCTTGGTGTGGACATCCCGGATAGATGTTTCAGGTGATAGGAGTAACGGTTGTTCTTGCATAATGGTTTTTGCGGGAAGGTCAAGTTTTTGTCTTTTTTCTGATTCAAAACCGTCGCGTCCTTCGACGATGCTGTGTGAATGGAGGACGTTGTTAATGATGGTGTTGATGGTGATTGCACCGACAACGTTATTATGATCAACAACCGCGAGGTATGAAATATTTTCTTGTCGGAACAGGTGAAGGACTTTCCCGATAGTCTCATGCGGGCTTACGGACAGCGGTTTGGTGCACATGATGGTTTTAATTGGTTGCGTTCCGATGTTTTGTTCGGTGAGTTTTTTGACGACATCGTCTGCGGTGACGATACCAAGCAGAGCGTCGTTGTGGAGGACAGGAAGATAGTAGACGTTATTTTCAACCATGACGCGGGCGATTTCTTCCACAGGTGTTGTGGGGGTAAGTTTCGGTGTGTGAGAAAGCATGGTATGAAGTTTTGTTTGCAGGGTCACCGTTGGTTCCATGAGTGTTCGTTTTAAAAGCATTCCATGGTATTTGCCATGATCAGTGATGACGATGGCATCAGTATTATTGAATAGGTTTATGGCTTGGGAGAAGTTGTCGTTTGCGTCTCTTTTTACTACCTCTGTTTTAAGGATGTCTTGGGCTGAAACCATAATGTATCACTTCTTTTTGGGAATGGGAGATGAGTTATAAATGTTTGTTACGAGAGAAAGGAGGCAAAAAAAAGGAAGGGGAGAAGGTCTCTCATTTGCAATATGGTAAGTATTAAATGTGTTCGTTTAAAATTGGGATCTTTTTATCTCAATTTCCTTGTTCTAGTTGGTGATTGAGTCGTTTTTTCCTCTTTGGTGGCCCTAAAAAGCGAAAGTCATATAAACTAGAATTAACAATTGTTAAGTAAGGACGGAAAATACGAGGAAGTATGGTTTTTCCATTTTTTCTCTTAGCCTCCCATGTCAATATCTTTCTCTATTTTACGTCCACTTTTCCTTTCGACTGTTAATCAAATTTTTTAAGTTTTAATGAATACCGGTCGTCCTTGATTGCTGAATCCATGCTGTGGTTCATAGGGATTGAATGCAGGATCACCGTACAACACGCGAACGTAAAAGGTCGGTGGTTCTGCATCGA
>CAYGVY010000375.1:0-1614 GCA_964353435.1 uncultured Thermoplasmatales archaeon
AGTAGGCAACTGAATCAGATGATGAAACGCTTCGGGATTAATGTCAAGAATATTGATAATGTAGAAAAGGTGATTATTCAGACTGATACGAAGGAGTACGTGTTTGATGCTGCTGAAGTAACGGTGATGGAGGCGCAGGGACAAAAGACGTTTCAGATTATCGGTGAGCCGACCGTAAAAACCAGGGGTGGAGAGAGTGAAACCACTTTCAAAGAAGACATTAAGTTAATTATGGAACAAACAGGGAAATCAGAGGCAGAGGTGCGGAAGGCTTTAAAGGAGACGAATGGTGATCTTGCCGAGGCTATCCTGAAGCTGTCTCAAACATAACACAATATTTTTTTGGAGAGTATGACCTCATTTAAGGATGCGATAAAAAGTTCAAATCAAGGTGTTCTTCTTTGTTTGCATGTGGTGCCAGGGTCGTCTCAGGTTTTATTCCCTGCGGGGTATAACCAATGGCGGAAATGTATTGAAATCAAGGTGCGATCTGAGGCAAAAGACAATAAAGCAAACAATGAGGTAGTAGAAACAATTGCAAGGTTTTTTAAGATATTACCAAAAAATGTTATTCTGGTAAGTGGGCAGAAAAGCAGGGAAAAGACTGTAGCTCTCAAGAAAGTACCCGTTGATACTGTATGTGAGAGGCTTGAGGAATCATTCCATGGATTATGAACAAACGTTAGAGGAACTTGAAGAAGCACTTACAGAATTACGAGAGGAAAATATAACAGTACCCATTATCGTAGAAGGAGAAAAAGACATTGCTGCGTTACGAAAACTCGAAGTGTCTGGTGAAATCATCCGGTTCAATAAAGGACGTTCAGTTCCCGATTTCTGTGATACGATTGCCCAGAAGCATCAAAATATTATCCTTCTTACAGATTGGGATTGGCGTGGCGGCAGGCTGTGTCTTTCGATTAAAAAACATCTTGAGAATCGCGTAGACTGCAATCTAAGGTATCGTGAGGTGTTTGCAAAACGATGTATTTGTCGCACGGTAGAGGGGTTGCCGTCATGGATAGAGACACTTAAGAAGAAAATTAATCCAGTGTAACTGAATACTTTCATTACGCTCTAAAGAACCTTTAAAAGAAAAAATGATTGATGGGGGACATCGTGCAAGATCGTATAAAAGGACAAAAAAAGTTAGTACCGGCAGAAAAAAAGAAAGGAACGAGTGTGTGCGCACTCTGCCGGGGTACAAAATTCTTGTGCGGGAAAGCCCGCTGTCCCGTAATGGTCCGGTTTCATTCCAAGGTGAAAATGAAGCCGTTCGTCGATAGTTTGCGGTTGGAGGGTGCATCACCACCAAGCGTTTTTATCGGCAGGATTGGGTATCCGAAGGTTGCGATTGGTCCCATGATTCCTCCAGTGATGGGGGATACTTCTGAGATCGATACCCCTGAGCTGTGGCTAAATAAAACCCTTGATGATATCGTTGATTTCCGCAGTCAGCTGGTGCGCGGGAAATTCACCGTGAATGTGACCAATGTGGAAAGCCCGCATCGTGTCGTGGAGTTTACCAGGGAGCTGGCTCTCTCAAAGAACGCGGTGTTTGCTGATGCACTCTTTGAGAAGAAACCCTATGGGAAGATAGCGTTTTATGATGAG
>CAYGVY010000376.1:0-1612 GCA_964353435.1 uncultured Thermoplasmatales archaeon
CAGGAACCTATGTGAAACAGACAATGAAAGGATCACAAATTGCGATTGGTAGTGACATCCGTCAATCCAGCCCACCACTCACACATGCGTTTATCGCAGGCGTCACTGCAACTGGAGTGCATATTAAATATACCGGGACAACGTCATTTGGTCAAACCCTTTTCACCGGAGGAGAACTACATGCAGATCTGATCGCATTTGTCACCGCAAGCCACCTCCCGCCAGAATGGAACGGGATTAAATTCTACTACGGTGACGGGGTCGGGTTGCCCGAAGACAAACTCATGGCCATCAGAGACCTGGTTCTCCGAGATTTCTTTGAGGTTGTAAGCTGGGATAAAATAGGACAAGTACAATCTGTTGACGCGAAAATAGGATATAAAAACTTTTTTTCCTCTCATTTCAAATTTAAGAAAAAACTCAAAGTCGCACTTGACTGTGGTGGCGCAAGTATGACACTTTCTGCACCAGAGATTTTTACCACTCTTGGACTCCATATGGTACCGGTGTACTGTGATCCTGACCCAACATTCTCACAACGCCCGTCTGACCCAAAACCAAAGAACCTGACGACACTTGTTGAAACGGTGAAAAAACAACGATGTGATTTTGGTGTCGCCTTCGACGGTGATGGGGACAGATCAGTCATTGTTGATAACACAGGGAAGATCCTTTCCGCGGATCAAACAGGGATCATCCTTGGAAAATACGGTTTTAAAGAAAAAAAAGGAACGGTCATCGTGAACGTCGAGTGCTCCAAATCGGTCAAAGAACAACTCGAGCCGCTTGGATTTACCATCAAACAGATACCGGTCGGCCATACCTTTTTAACACTAGAGGCAAAACAAGAGCACGCGCCTCTCGGGATTGAATCATCAGGGCATCTTATCCTGCCTGAATATTTCTTATTTGATGATGCACTGGTCGTTCCGTTGAAGATTGCAGAAATTCTTGAGCACGTCAAAAAACCATTACACGAACTTGTCAGCGAGATACCAATGTATCCAACGAAAAAAGAAGAAATAGAATGCGCTGATGAGATAAAATTCGATGTAGTCCAACAACTCAAACAAAAACTCACTAAAGAATTTGACCACGTGAACACCATGGACGGTGTACGCGTTGATCTCCCAAACGGCTGGATTCTAATCCGGCCCTCAAACACCAGCCCGATCATCCGATTAACCACTGAAGCAGACAACGTAACTATTCTTCAGGACCTGACAACCAAATTTCTGGCAAGAACACATGAGATTATTGAATACATGAAGGCAACAACCCCATAAAGGGACGAAATTACATGACACGACTTTTTGGCACCAACGGCATCAGAGGCATCGTCAACAAAGAGATGAACAATGAACTTGCCTTGGGTATCGGGAAAGCCTGGGGCACCTATCTGAAACAAACAATAACACGACCAAGGCTTGCTATTGGAACCGACGCACGACTTTCCAACAGCATGCTTAAATCTGCTATCACCGCTGGACTGTTATCCACAGGATGTGACGTTATCGACGTGAGACTTGTACCCACACCAACATTACAATATACTGTTAAGGAGAAAAAATTTGATTCCGGTGTCATCATCACCGCGTCGCATAATCCGCCA
>CAYGVY010000377.1:0-1611 GCA_964353435.1 uncultured Thermoplasmatales archaeon
ACACTGAAAGCAGAGGAAGTAAAATTTGGGAAAAATAATTTCATCGAAGTTGCACGGAAGAAAGCAGTCGGTGAATCAATCTCCAAAGAATTCGTCGCGATTTCTCGCGGGTTCTATCTTTCTGATGGAACGAAGAAATGGAAGTCATCCATCACGCTTCCTGATGAAGAAGATAAAAGAAAGCAAATTGCAACCTTAATCAACAATCTATAAAAAATCAATATTGTTGCCGCAACTCCACGCAAAAAAATGATGGAAAAGCTTGTGAGTTGCATGTTTTATTTTTTTTATTCCTAAACTGCACCTGCTATCGTTTGTATCGTACAAAACTTTCTTCGTTTTGCCAAAGAGTCACATCAGGTTTTTCTCTGAAATAATATATCTGTTTTGGTTTGATCACATGCCGTTGAACGGGAAGTGGTTTTATTCGTGGTTCTTTTGGTGGGTGCTCAAAGAAATGAGGAAGCTTTTTTGTGATAAATATCGTGACAATGTATTTAGCGAGGAGCAACGCAATCATTACTTCTATACAAAGCAGTGCGACTGCAAGGCTCCATCCACTTGTTAAAAATTTCTGAGAAATGTCGTGTCGTTGGTAATAAGAATTTAATCCAATCATGGTGGTAAGGGTGATAACTAAGTAAATGAAATACATGAGGTCTAGTGTGAGTGGGATTGATTTTTCGCCTCGTTTCACGATCCCATAGAGTTCATAGAGATGGAGTAAGAGTAAAAAGAATGCGGAGGGACCGATGAGCAGTGAGAACATATACAGGATTGCATCTAGGTCGGTGAGGATGGTTCCGTAGATGAGGTAGGAAAATGTTTGAAAGACAACGGCGACAAGGCCAGCGAGAATCAGAGCGTCTATGCTGTGTTGTATTTGAATTTCTTTAACATATTGTTGCGTATCTTGGAGTTGTTCTGTTGTTTTCGCAAGTTCTGCTGTTTTCTGCTGAAGTTGATCATCGCTCATTTACCCATCGCCTCGTATGTTCCTTCCATAGATGTAAACGAAACAGTAGTATAAAAATATTCAAGATGCACGTGTATATAAAGCGTTTTTTCAATGCAATAAAATCAAGAAACCACATTGTTTTCTTTTATCTCTACGCCTAGGAGTTTTACTATCATAAAATTCACAGGACGATTTGTTTGTATCTACCATTCAGAAAAACCATAGGTTTATTAAGGAAGGTCAATATGGAACCGTTTAGAGTGATATTTAGGGGTTTATCATATGAAGAAATCGTTCATTGTGTTTGGGCTGTGTCTTTTATTGGTAGGTATGCCGGTTGGGTTCAGTGATTGTGGCTGTACGCTCCCTGATGATGCTAGTGCAGTTCAACAATCCGTTCAACCATGGATTTCTGATGCTGATATTACTGCATTACAAGAACAAGGGCTCAAGGAAAGATGGACGTTTACAGTAGGGAAAAACCCTGCCACGGATCGCCCGTTGTCGCAACTCTGCGGTCTTGTTGAATCAGAAGACTGGTGGGTCGGTGCGTCATTTGACCCGTGCATTCCAACACGTGAATTACCTTCTCATTTTGACTGGCGTGAACTCGGAGGGTGCACCCCAGTGAAAGATCAAGATGGATGCGGGAG
>CAYGVY010000378.1:0-1611 GCA_964353435.1 uncultured Thermoplasmatales archaeon
TTGCTAACTGAAGCATTTTGATTAATGGATCAATTCCTATGATTGTTGCCTGTGGTATCTTTCGAAAAATCTCAACCGAGAGTAAACCTGACCCCGCCCCCAGGTCGAGGATGAACGGATGAGACGTTGATGAATGCCTTTGAACAACAGACGCGAGATATTCATATAAATCAATGAATTTCTTCATGTATGCTGCAAATTCTTCTGCGGTTTTGTCATCGACCAAAAACTCACAACCACCTATTCTCTGAAACTCGTACTCAGAAATAATGTTTTTGTTTTTTTGAAAATTATTCGTAATATCGAGTGTTCTCTCCAGTTACAACAAGTTTTTTTGATTCTAGTTCTCGGTAGTTCCGAATTTCTACAAACAATTGAAGTTCAATGGTCCTATTCAACCCATGCGTGACATAGGAGATGCCGGAGAGTGAGGATGCTAGTGACTCATTACTTCCCTCATCGCTAAATAGTCTAAGGTGAAATGCACTTTCCACCGCAAAATTCTGATTAATGTCGGTTTCAATGGACTTCGTACAGCAGGCGCATTCTACAGGAATCCAGCCGTTGTGACCTACTGATCCGCTGACAAACACCTCTACCCATGCGTGAGCAGTCGCAATAGCTGTTCCGTTATCATAGCCGGTCAATAAATATCCTCGAATGAATCTCGCAGGGATGCCAAGTACTCTGCAGAGCGAGACGTACAGGAAGGAGAGATCATCGCAATCCCCTACCTTGTTATATAATGTTACCGCTGCTGGTCGTACTCCTCCATCATTTGGATGGGTTTGATACTGTATGTTTTCTTTCAACCAGACAAACAATGTTTTTGCAAGCAGAAACGAGTTGTTCGTCTCAGCATTCGCATAAACCGTCTCTGCAATCGCGGTAATGTTAGGATCGTACGGGTCGATAAAACGCGTTGTCTCATTCGCTTGTACTCGTGTGTAATGGTTAACAATTTCAGGATGCATATCAGTAATCTCTTGAATCGTTAAGGCATTCCCTCCTGTCAGATCAGCAACCAGATAACTTTCGCTTTCCACCTGTGCTGTGAGCCCTAATTCATACGTTTGTTCGTCTGTTCCAGAGATATTCCATCGTATGAAGGTGTTATTCACCAGTGTATTCGTTTGATACTCGTGATTGTACAGGAGGTCATAGGTGGTGGTTCCAACAAGAACTTCAGGAGTATCGCACCAGTATGCGATCTCGTACCTTCCAGTACCAGTACTGTTCACCTGATATCCATAGGAAATATCATACCTGACCTTTGTTGGAGTAGGCTCGTACGTGGTCGGAGGAAAAATAACCTCACAGCCAGATAATACGACAAAAAGAACAAGCATGCCTGAAATGGAGAGGCACCAGGTGTTTTTCTTCATATGATCCTGGGTTTATCTCTTTTAAATAGCCCTAATCCGTGCTTGATAGATTGAGGCTGAGACTTCTTACTATGAGCAATTTGGTACCGACAGCCATTACTCATTGGACATTGGAGACAGCTTGGATTTTCCTTAAGACAGAAGTTACCCCCAAGCTGCGCGAGTGACTCAAGATACTTGTACACATTCTCTTTCATTTCCTCTGCTTCTTGACTAAGGAATTTAA
>CAYGVY010000379.1:0-1609 GCA_964353435.1 uncultured Thermoplasmatales archaeon
ACGCTGTACGCAATCTCAGAAGTATAACTCCCACTGGGACTAATCTCAAAGAGGTAATCCGCTATTTTTTTCCGTACGCTACTTCTCCGAAGCGATCTGATAATAAGAGGTTTTAACATCTCTGGAGAAATAGCTGTTTTTGTTCCATCCTGCATCCCATCCACGAAACCTAAATAGTGAATCGCATGGTGATTAATAAGCTAATCGATTTAAATGATTGAAAAAAAATAAACGATGAATTGGACAAGTCGCTTTTGTAAATATCAAAAAATTCATGAATGTAGGTGTGGCGTTGAGGTTGATGAAAAAAAATGTGAGTGGGCCAGGCCGGATTCGAACCGGCGGCCTTCGCCGTGTGAGAGCGATGTCATAACCAACTAGACCACTGGCCCTTTATTACTGATAAGGTACAAGTGTGAATTTAGGAACCAGATAAATGCTTTTCGTTCATGCAGACACGCCAGATTGGTTCTTAATAAGGAAAACCTTATCAAGTGTTAAAAAGATAGCATCTCCGAGAAAATAAGAACCGAGGGATTCTCTGTGGCAAAATGGAAGTTATTTAACCGGTCAAAAGGAAAAGAAGAAGCACCTACAGAAGTTGAAATGACCACGGAACATATTAGAGAATCTGAGGAAAAATTGAATATCCCTGAAACAAGAGGAGAAGCAGAAGAAGTTCCAATCAAAGAATACAACGAAACGTTATACTCAAAGGGTTCTGAACAAAAACAACCTGCGACAACGTTTCAAGAAAAGAAACAACCCTTGAAACGTACAAGCTGGGAAAGTCCGGGTACGATTGAGCATAATGTTGACGACATGGGACGCAAACAAACAATGCTTTCAGGAACCAAAACACAAACGAGTAGTGATACCGACAAGAAAGTTGATTTCATCCTTTTAAAGAAGAAAGTTAGGCGATAGAAAACCCTGGTGATATCGGAGTGTTTTTAAGACTCCTTTTCTTTTACCATTTAAAAGAATGGTTGGGTAATAGTGATAGCGATTCTGAGAATTGGACATCGGATTGATCGTGATAAACGGATTACTACACATGTTGGATTGGTTGCAAGAGCATTCGGCGCAGATACGATATTTATTACCACGAAAGATGAAAAAATTAAGAAAAACATCCAATCAGTCTGCAAGCGGTTTGGTGGTGATTTTCAGGTAGAAACCGGTCTTGATCCTAAAAAAATCATCAAATCATGGAAGGGTACAATTGTTCATCTTACGATGTATGGAGTAGAGCTGGAAAAAGCAGTTGACCATATTGATACTAAACGCGATCTGCTGATTATCGTTGGAGCAGAAAAAGTTCCTCCATATTTTTATGAGATTGCTGACATAAACGTCTCTGTAGGGAATCAACCGCATTCCGAGGTTGCCGCGTTAGCCTTGTTTCTTGACCGCATTACAAAGGCGGCTTGGCAAAGAAAGGATTTCCACGGAAACATTCAAATTATTCCCTGTGTTAAAGGTAAAAAGGTTCTTTCAAAGGGAACGCCATGAGCACGATTCCAAATCCGGGACAGTGTCTTCGATTATTGAGAGAGGCAGGATGTTCTGATGACGTTATTAATCATTGTGAGGCAGTGCGAAAGGT
>CAYGVY010000380.1:0-1604 GCA_964353435.1 uncultured Thermoplasmatales archaeon
AACAAATCAGAACAAGATAATACAATCATAAAATCAGATAAATATTTAGGCGAATCAGGTGTTCAGGGTGGAAAGATTATAGGAGAACACATAGTATTAGGTTCCCTTATATTTGGGATACCTTTTTTAATTATGGGATTGATTGGACTGTTTATGGTATTCAGTTTTGGATTTCCTGCTGCAAATACAGCCAATATTTTTTTATTTCTATTGTTTACTGTTATTGGTTTGTTACTGATTATTGGTGCATACAACATCTATAGAACTAAACATATTAAAAAGTAGATTTCCATTATTTACTTTAGTTAATATTTTTGTAAATAAAATTATTATGATTTAGTGCAGGGGAAGGGATTTGAACACCAATTTACTAGTAAGGACTACGATTTTCTATGATTTACTAGTAACTTTCTCGTTATAACTTTTTTTAATGTAATAATATACTAGTAAGCACGGCAGGGGGGGAGATTCGGACTCGTATTTGTTAACAAATTTGTTAATACCATATCTGTTGAGTGGTTTTTTCTATGTTCCCGTCGGGAAGGGAACACGAATTTACCAGTAAAAAATTATAATTTTCCTCTTTTTTCTTCAAAACCTTTTTCGCGTCCTAAGAAAGACTAATGCTATTGCACACACTACCAGTATTATTTCAAATCCAGGAGTTGATACTGGATCGTGAGGGTTTTGTGATGTATTCTTTTTTGTTTCTGATGCGAGAGGTATGAAGGTTGTATTGGTGGTATACCAGGTTTTGTTGAAAGCGATCTGCAGATGATATTTAATTTGTGTCGCCTCCTCTTGGAGTAGTGCACATTGCGCTTGGTATTTGTCGTTGATACTCTTCTCCATTGATATGTTAAAACTATGGACAAAACATAAATCCTCTCTACATTCTTGAACAAGTAACCGTACCTCATCTACGGTCTCGTTGCAGAGGATAGTTGCATTGAAGGTGATCGTTGAAAGTGGTAGAGGTTTTGCAGGATCGATAGTTACCTGTACAATAGTGGGATTTGCGAGAACTACGGGAATAAATACCGAAACGATCAGAAATGGGACAGTAATGAGCAAAACGCTTTTTACCAGAATTTAATCCCCCAGAATCTGATTGCCATAATTACTCCGATAGCAATGATAATGATACCAAAGATTCTCTGCATCCATTTACCCGCAGTTACATACTTGTTCCCGAGTTTTCCACGTATGCTGCTCGTAGCAGTGCAGAGTGGTATAATTGGTACTCCGTGGCCCAACCCAAAGACAAACAACAATAGTCCACCTGTGATGATAGAGATTTTCTGTGTGAGTGTTAAGATAAAAACTGGCATCATCAATGACATGGCGCATGGCGCCCATCCAATTGAGAATAGAATTCCTAAAAAGAATGCACCAAGATAAATCGATTTTTTACTTATTTTAAAAAATATCCCTTGTCCCTTTTCTACAAACTTTGAACCTATTTTTCCTTCAGATTTCTTCTTAAGAAGTTCGCTAAATGGCTTGAAAATATTGATGCCCAGGATAACGAGAATAACTCCAGCGATAAGGAAAAACACGGTTGATGCTTCAATAAAGACACCGATGTACGAGAGTATCATGCC
>CAYGVY010000381.1:0-1584 GCA_964353435.1 uncultured Thermoplasmatales archaeon
AACCGTTCATGTTTTGCACGGTTTTTCAGGAATTGTATTCCTTTTTCAGTTCGCCACATGAGTGCAGGTCCATAAAAAGAGATGTTGTGTTTTTTTAATACGCCTTTTTTATAAAGGAGAAATACGATTCCAGCGTAGGCAACAATAATCGCAATAAAAATCAAGATGCTTTCAATAATCGACATAGTTTCTAGCGCAGAATACCACAAGAGTTCTTAAAGTAATTGAAAAAAAGTTCACTTCGCATGGTGCTTGAGCATTTTCTGTGTTTGTTCTTCAATATCAGCTTCATATTTCTCGGTCATGAATTCCTCTTTGATATAGTGATAGCTGACTGCTCCGATAAAAACAATTATGATGCCTACGGCAATATAGCCCCAGAACGATAGCGTGTAGAATGGGTCAATCAAAAACCCATTGCCTTTGGAATATTCCCAGATTACTTGGCCGAAGGTATCAAAAAGAATTGATCCGATGAACCCAAACCCAAACAATGAAAACGGAACAACCCAGTAGGACCAGAGAACCTTTTTTTCTCTAATGTAGATATCAGTGACTCTTCCAAATGCAGCGAGCAGTCCAGCTGCAACAATTCCCCAGGTGATTGCACCAAGGAACTTTAGTATCAGAACGACGAGGGGTATGTCCTTATTGAATGTGTTATTATAGGCGTAAAACACACTTACTGCAATAATAACAATGGAAAGGATGAACGTGTAAAACGACGGCCGTCCGGTAAGCAGACCTGCTCTGAATTCATGCCATACAACCGCGACTTTTTTCTCTGAGTTAAACGTCCGAATCAAAAGATAAATACCAAGGGTAAATAGGATCGCCCCAAACCCACTTGCTGCCATACCAAATATTGCAAAGATAGCCCAGACGATCAAGATCAGAGCGATAGGAAGGAAAAACTGTTTTTTTACTTTATCCTCATCAAGGAGTTTGATGATCCGATAATAGGTATCTTCTATTTGTTTACTCTGTTTTACGTTCACTCGTTGAATCGAGGTAATCTTCAACCGTGATTGGATAATCGGAAGTATATGTTCATCCTCAGCACCATCACTGATAAGGATCGCGTCCTGTGCATTGGTCTCCTTGATGACGGAGTCAAGCTGGTCAGCGAGTTTCTGATCTGATTTTACTCCAACGTTGATATTCCCGCATAAGGTTGCTATCTCAACATCTTTTTCTTCTTTTTTCAGGGACTCGTAAATGGAGATAGCAAAAAAAATCGCGTTCAAATCTGAATCCTCAGCGTCAGCAAGTCCAAGTTTATTCGCAGCATCTAAGTTATTTTGGACTCCAATAATCGGGCTTTTCACCTGAGCCTTTCTACCAAAATCATCGTCACGATCAATATTAAGGATGAGAGTTTTCGCCATCGTTTTCAAAAATAATAACAATTACTGTATATAAACTTTTATAAGACTGAGATCGTGCCCTAACGGTTTCACCAAAATCAAATATACCTCCATTCTATTCACGTGTCTATATGCCGCTTGTCACCTTCAAATATAACGATTTCATCAACCTACTTGGCTATAAGATCCCAAAGGAAAAACTCATTGAAAAACTTCC
>CAYGVY010000382.1:0-1581 GCA_964353435.1 uncultured Thermoplasmatales archaeon
CCCCATGTAATGCTAATGCGTATCAGATATATAGGTTTTATGCAGAGGAAGGGATTTGAACACTAAAATACATGTAAAATTTAACCTTTTCTCCTGTTGACATAATTTTGTAAAAAAGATTACCTTAAAGGATCTGGTGGCACACCCTCTGGTAAAGACGGTTGAATATCGGGCGTTTTCCATTCACGCAGATTATCAATGTTAACAAGAAGATACATGAAAACTGGAAGAGTGGTTTTCATCCAGTGAACAAGGTTGTCATGTTTTTTTTCTCCTATATACGGGTTATAATCCAGTGGTAAAAAATCAATCGCAAATGAAGGTATATGAAATTCTTTGAAACACCAATCCGGTGCTGAACCACTCATCTTATAACTAACACCCTCGTAACTATTTTCTCCCTTTTTGTATTCTGTATTCTCAACTAACCATTCTGTTACATAATCATAGATATTTTGTTCCTGTTTTGATTTCTCAAAAGGTGGTTTAAAAGCATCCCAAGGGCTAAAAAACATAAAACCGGCGGTATGACAGTTTAAATAAAAAGAAAAATCATTATTCCCAAGTTCTTTCATCAAATCCCTAATCGCTTGGGTTTCAGGTTCTGAAAAAGGACGACGACCACAATTATCAAGCCATAATGGAAAACTTGGAAATAATTTATGCAAGAGTGTGAATTCTCGGTTAGGATTGAGAGGGAGACAAGGGATTTTTATACGACCAAACAACTTACCTAAAGGTATAACATATCCTCTTATTCTACCGAAATCAATATCAAAATTACGATTCAAATTTATACCATTGGCATTATATCTACTTTCCCATAATTCATCTGATCGATAATCTATTTGTCTTCCATCAGGATTCACTAAAGGAACTATGTAAACTTCAGATGAATTTAGAATATTAGTAATTGTCTTATTATTGTCAAAGTTAATAAGAAGATACTCAGCAAGATACAAACATGCTTCTCCTCCTTCCCATTCACCTCCATGAATACAACCATCGATAAGACATGATAATTTTGCCTGATTGTTTTTTTCATTTGTTACTCTAATACACCAAATATCCTTTCCAAGAACACTTTTACCAATAGAAAACACCTTTACCAAATCTTGGTATTTCTGATTAAAACCATTCAGCATTTTCGTTGTTACATAATAATTGTGATATTCTCCGTCCTTCCAATCTGGAAGAATGCAAGGTTGGTCCAATGGAACTTCTGGTAGTACATTTTCTGTAATTGTCTCTGATGTTTGTTCCTCAGTAATACATCCAGTAAAAAGTACAGTAAGTAAAATACCACAGAGAAAAAATGCGAGTAACTGAAATAATTTCCTTTTCGTTTTTTTTATCCTCCCTGAATATCAACAGATTATAATATTTATAATATGCTGGTCAATATAAATGTTTTGAAACAAAATATCTGTAACAAATGTAACAAAAAATCACAAAATAAATCAATGCGGGGGAAGGGATTTGAACCCCAAAATACATGTAAAATTATCGGTTTTCTCCTATAAGTTACTTTTTTTATCAGTTTTAATATTTAGATAAAAATGTTTCAACATCATTAATAAA
>CAYGVY010000383.1:0-1547 GCA_964353435.1 uncultured Thermoplasmatales archaeon
AAACGATCATGAATATCAACACCTTGATGTTTTATTCCTAAAACCTGCAGCGGGACTGTATGAGCACGCGAAGAGGCAATAGTATACACTGTCACCCATTTCGTCACAAACGCCCACAACTGTACATTGTCATCGTTGATCCGCCAGGTGGTCTCATCGATATTTCGCGCTGACGCAGCACGAAGCTCATCAATCAACCGTTGATAATACGGACCGAACGCCTCCGCCATCTGGGACAAGATATGAATCACTTCACCTTCAGAGATTTTCAACCCGAACAACCGGTAAAGAACCTCAGGGATAGCAGCCTCAGTCATCCGCAGTTTAATCTTAAACCACACTACAACAAGCATCACGCGAAGACCAAGCCGTGCGCCAGGCAACACCACCGACACCGGCGTCTCAACCAATTTCCTGCAAGTTCGACAATACCGTCGGTCAATCTTCAACTGAATGACAAGCGATTTGCAGACCGGTATATCCTCATAGATCCGCTCACGTACCTCCTGAACCTCTTCACTGAGTTCTGTGCCCCCACATTCCGGACACCGCGTCACCGGCACCAGACAGACTTCGTCAATATGCTGCGGCAATGGACGAATATGCGGCGGATGACCAGGTTTCGCCCCAGGTTTCTTCGGTATCCGTGATTCTACAGAGGATTTGAGAACATACGGCTTGCCATGTTTCACGCCTACACTCCACGGATGTCTTATCTTATAGTTTTCAAATTCCTCCGTTACCCGTTCCAGCTTCCTTTTCAGCTGTTCATTCTCCTGGCGTAACGCTTCATTTTCCCTGCGTAACTGTTCAATCTCGATCTCTGGATGTTGTTCATTCATCGTCTACGATCACCAGATAAACAGTTTCACCCAGGTACTCTTTTGGACAATCGACTTTAGCGCCATTGCCAAATGGAGTAACCGTTCTGCGAAGGAATCCCCGGATTCCTTTCAGATTAAGCTCTGTTGTTCTTTCTATTTTTACCACCCTCATAGTATATACATAATATATACAAAGATTATATAGTTTTCGGTGTAAATCATTAGAACCGGTTATGAACTTCAGACCAGTGACCTCTTACCAAATATTTGAAATTCTATCAACTAGATTCTGAAAGAAAAATTAATAACCTTTTTTAATTATTTCATTAACTGGGTAAGTATAGATGTCTAGGATTATTCTTATTAATCCTCCGAAGGATGTTCCCCTTTTAGATTGGGCGATGCGCTATCCTCCTCTTGGATTGATGTCTGTTTCTTCTTTACTAGAAGGGCATGAGGTAGAGATACTGGACATGAAAGTGGATCGATTGGAAGAGGAGGATATTAGGAAAAAGATGAGCCTTGCAGATATTGTTGGTATATCGGTGTTGACCCCATCGGTTGCCTCGGCATTAGAATTATGCAGACTTGCTAAGCAATATGACTGTCTCACTGTTCTCGGAGGTGTTCATCCTTCACTGGTTCCTCAAATTGTTGAAAACCCAGAAGTTGACATCGTTATCCGAGGGGAAGGAGAGCTTTCTTTTAAAGAGATTACTGATG
>CAYGVY010000384.1:0-1544 GCA_964353435.1 uncultured Thermoplasmatales archaeon
CCATTCCCCGCACAATAATCAAAAATGGACTCACCAAGAGATGCTGTAAGCAACGAAACAAGTTGACTGCTTTCATCCTGCACATGTGCAAAGCGTTGTTGAATGACTTTCGAGTACTTGCTAATTGAACTGGTGAGGATCGCGGTTGTGAGAAGGGATCGTTCTGCAGGAAGAGTCTCTTGCTGTAACATGCTCATTACATCGTTGATTGTACTTTTATTGAAATTCACGCAGAGGGTAGTTGGTGGTTTCTCATTGAGAAACTCAGCCCATTCTCCATGGTCTTTGAGGACATTTGCTACGTACGAAGAACAGGAATAACGATATTCGAAAGGATATAAGGAGGCATCTGCCTGCGAGCCATTCATTGCTAGTTTCAGATAGGTTTCAGGAGAGGGTTTTAATCCACGGATGTCAATTATGTGTTCATACAGTTTTTTCCATCGAACCACATCATGGATAAGCTCTGCGATTTCTTCTCGCTGTTCTTTTGAAAGACCGGATGAGGGGAGAATATCGCGTAAACAACGTGCCATGTTTCCTTTTTTCAGATATTTTGTGATTACGCGGGCTGCAACCTTTTCTTCCATGAACGATACACCAAGCATCTCCTTAAATAAAGGGGTAAGCCCGAACTCGGAGGAGATAGTTGACATTTAAAGCCCAACAGATTAAAACCTCCTTAATCGTGCCTAAAAACCTAAAACAGAAATATTTATATAAGCGTATCGGAGAAGCATTAACATAGTTTTATAAAAATTCATTTAGCTTCGTTGAATCAGGGTTGAGGATTTTATGTTCCCTCTGAATTAAAAGTGTCTGCAAAAGGCTAATCTTTGCGACAACACCAGGATATGCCTCTAATAATAAATTGGCGAATTTTTTCGCTTGTTTTAAATCCTGAGCAGTAAAGAGTAAAATCCAGTCGAATTCACCATGGACATAGTAACTACTATCAATAGTAATCCCCATTTTTAAATAAATTTTTTCTAATTTATCCACTGTAATTTCATCCACGTTTTTCTTTTCTAATGTTTGCATTGATCGTTTTATTAATAAAATGAATTTTTGAAGACCTTGTTTTTGCTCATCAACGACGGCAGTATACCCCCAAATCATGCAGCGCTCTTCCAGTTGTTTAATAGTTTTCCATACTTTTGGTCTTGAGAAACCACAGTGTTTAGCAATCGTGTCAATACTTTCGTTCGAGTTTTTCTGAAGCTCTGCAAGGATCTTCCCCTTATCTTTAGCTAGCTGTTCTCTACTACTTTTTGCCATGGTCCTTATCCATTATTACAGGTTTAAAACAATTGCTTCTTTAAAAACCTATACATTAAAAACTTAACTCATGTTTTTGTGCTAATCTATGATTAAAAATAAGAAAAAGATAGAAAGAGAGCTTATTGCGGATATCCACCTATTTGAAGACTGGGGTCTCCGAGTAGCGGCCATTGTTGGACTGATTGTGCATCAATTGCATCCCAGCCGAGATCTGGGTACCACCAGCATTCGGGAAGTGTGAAGTCTTTGAACGTATTGACATA
>CAYGVY010000385.1:0-1540 GCA_964353435.1 uncultured Thermoplasmatales archaeon
TATGCCGCAGGAGGGGATCGAACCCTCGACATCACGGTCTTCAGCCGTGCACTCTCCCAGCTGAGTTACCGCGGCAAAAAAAAATACGAAAAATTTTTTTTTAACCGAGCTCTTTAACGATTTCGCTGATGGTGTCTTGCATTTCTTTTAGTTTTGCTTTCAGCATCGGGGTTGCTTTGCCGACGGACTCGGTGGTGACCGCTCCCTGTGGAGATGGCTCGATGAGTCCTTCCTGTTCCAGTATCCTCAACGAATATCGCACCATATGTTGCGGGTGTTTGGTAAGCTCTGATAATTTGATAATACCGGCAGGTTCATTCAGTTTCAGAGTTTGAAGGACAAGCACATGCCTTTTTAAAATATCGAGCTCAGTCTCGATGACGTTGGTAAGGACAATTCTTTCTTTTTTTTCCGGTTTCATTAAAAAACCCCCAATCCTTCGATACTTGTTAACACACGTAATACAAGTTCCTATATTTAAAATCTCTTTTATACATCAGGGTGAACTATGAACACTCTATCGTAAACTACATTAAAACGGATTTCTTATCCACCCAGGATGAATCACTATCTTATTACAAAATGGTTCGGAACATTTCTGTGCGATAAGACCGGAGTACAAAAAGAAATCCTCTTCCCAAAACATGAAAAAGAAATTGTACAACGATTACGCGAGATTGAAAAAAACAACATCCTTGAAGAAGAAAAAAAGATTGTAAAAAATACAAACGTCATTGTCAATGAAAAACGACTGCAACAACTCGGCACTTATAATGATGGAGAACCGTTTTTTAAGACTATTACGATTAATCCGAAAGACTACGGGTTTTCCAAGGAACTCTTCCATGGCGCATCACTGTTACTTGCACAACAGCGGGTAGATGAACAATTACAATCAGAAGATTTACAACTCATACAAATGGTCAACGCGCTTGATGACCTGGTTCAGACAGCTAATTTATTATCAGAGCGCCTCAGCTGCTGGTTACTGCTCCCAGCACCAAAAAAGAAAGTCAAACCATTTGAAAAAACACTTGCCGTAGTCAATGATGAGATCCAGCGATTACAAGACCAGATTGAAATTGATATGAAAACAATCGCCCCGAACACGAGCAAAATCATCGGGCCGTTAATCGGGGCACGACTCATTGCCTTAGCTGGTGGGATGCAGCGGATGGCGATGCTGCCAGCCTCGACAGTTCAGATTCTTGGAGCGGAGAAAGCCTTGTTCCGTTTTAAAAAAGAGGGGGGCAGACCACCAAAGCACGGCGTCATCTTCCAGCACCCTTTGATAAACCGCGCACAAAAAACAGAAAGAGGAAGAATAGCAAGGCTTCTTGCGAATAAAATCTCAACTGCAATGAAAGCAGATGTCTTCACCAAACGAGATATTGCTGATGAACTCCAGCAAGATATTGATATAAGACTTCAAGAAATAAGAAAAAAATAAATGATTACTGGAAGAAAAAAGGCTCTTGTCTCATTCCTCTTGTTTCAGTGCCTTAAACTGCGCGTCTTGCAGTTCTTTGATATATTTATC
>CAYGVY010000386.1:0-1519 GCA_964353435.1 uncultured Thermoplasmatales archaeon
ATCTTGGTGGAATGAAAAATGGAAATCGCAGTGGTGGTAAACACTGCCTTTTTTTCTTTTTATTATTTGATTTCGCACAAAAAACCTTTGAATCCTTAAACCGTGTTAATGCTTGACCCACTATGTTTATATACTAAAATAAAATCTTGCTTTTGGACTGAAAACAATAGAAATATACGACGGTTAACTACATGAAATACAGAGATATTCTAACGACGTTTTTCATCCTCGGATTCTTTCTTTCCCTTGTGTACACCATTAGTGTAGCACAGTCAGTTTGGTACTGGTGGATTGTACCTATCGCGTTTGGTATTGCTTTGGCTTGGGCAATTTACTATTTGTGGTTGACATAAAAAATCGATTTGTATCCGAATTTTTTATTCATGGTGGATATTACTATTTACGATGCTTTACATGATTCTGCCCAAGCGTTGTCTGCATCTCTAGGGGCGTAAGAGATCTGTTTTCATTTAATTGTTGTTCAAAGTATATCGTCCAGTTCAATCATAACCTGCTTTAGGGAAACGTTTAAACAACTCGTGACATTCAGCATCATCGATGAAGGGCGAAACATTGAAACAAGCAGAACAACTCCTGCATGAGTACCGACTCTGCGACTCTTGTTTCGGGAGATTATTCAGAAAAGAAATCAAAGATGGTACCAACTCGCAGAAAGGGCAATCCATTAGAAAACAACTCCATCATACAGAGAGAACAGCAACCCATGACTGTTGGCTGTGCGAAGGACTCATTGATGAAATCCCTCATTTCACCAAAATAATCGCTGATGCCGTAAAAGATTACGAGTTTGAAACCTTCCTCGTCGGCTCAAAAATAGACGAAGACATCCAAGAAAAAGAACAATGCCTCTGGAAACATCTGAAACTGGAGGACGCTGAACCTATCAAGATGGAAATCAACAGAGAAATCGGAAAGATCCTCGAACCACAACTCGGAAAAACAGTTGATATCCCTAACCCTGAAATCATGGCGGTCATCGACACCGCCTACGACATCGTCTCTCTTCAAATAACCTCGTTATTCATCTATGGGAGATATAAGAAACTCCAGAGAGGAATCCCTCAAACGAAATGGCCATGTCAGATCTGTCGCGGTAAAGGGTGCAAGAAATGTTACTATACCGGAAAACTGTATGAAACCACGGTTGAAGAACTCGTTGCTCAGAAAGCCTTGGAACTCACCAAAGGAGCCGACGAATCATTTCACGGGAGCGGACGAGAAGACATCGATGCCCTTATGCTAGGATCCGGACGACCGTTCGTTCTTGAAATAAAAAACCCAAAAATAAGAAACATCAACCTTACACAACTGGAAAAAGAGACAAACCAGACCACAAAAAACAAAGTCGAAATCATTTCCCTGCGGTTTTCCACCAGAGACGAAATCGCACGTATCAAAGCAGCAGAATTCAGAAAAACCTACCGAGTCACCCTTGAAGCAACCCAACCTTTGAATAAAGAAAAACTTATAAAGGTGGCTCAGACATTACAGGGTAAAC
>CAYGVY010000387.1:0-1517 GCA_964353435.1 uncultured Thermoplasmatales archaeon
CTTGAATCATACCGGAGTTTCTGTGATTTTACAAAAACACGAGACGTCTTTAAAGTATATACGAAAGAATCCTACGTGGTTCCTGAGATCAGTGATTATTTGTTTTTTGAACACGAGTTGTACACCGCTGAGCATGATATCCCATACCATCAGCGGGCATTAGTTGACCTTGCTGCAGAAGGTAAAGCCTGGTTGTTTGACACAAAAGGAGAAAAAACAAAGCTCAAGGTATTGGTCTATGATATTGAAACAACCCAGTATGAAGAAGGAAAACCACAGATTCCTATCGACATCCTCGGGCACGCCTGCTTTAACATTACTATCGAGTCGGAAAAAAACCTTCCAAAAGAAGAGTTCAGTTTTGAGATCCGGGATAGCCCGTCGCATTGGAAGGATGTTGAGGTCGTTCAATATCTCTCCCGTACCGTGGATGAGGAGATAGCTCATCTGCTGGCGTTCTGCAAGCTTGCGAAAGACGCTGATATCATCTCAGGACATAACATCGTTGGTTTTGATAACGTCCATGTGCATGGCCGGATCAACTGGCTTCTTAAGAATAAATCAGATCAATTGTCGGTTGAGGATAAAAAAACGTTTCAGAATTTTGTTGGCCTGTATTGTCGGGAGGATAAGTCGTTTCATTTTGGTATCATGGGTGCTGAAATTGTGCAGGTATATCCATGTAGCTTTGATACGTATCTTGCTGCACGAAAGTTCTACCCATGGCTTGATGATTTCCGGTTAAAAACCCTGGCTCCGTTTCTCAATGTCATAGTTGAGAATCGAGTGTATTTAGCGCCATCGGAAATTAAACTTGATGACCGGACAATGACGTATAACAAGCAGGATGTCCAGGAACAGATAGGGGTCACCTTGAATTTGATTTCGCAGGCGCTTCCGCTGTCTTTTACGACGTGTATGCCGTTTGACATGTTGCTTTCATCTGGGGCGGTGAACATGTGGGATCATATGGCATTGCTCCGGGGGGCTGCGCATAAAAAGATTGTTCCACCGATTTGTCGTGTGAAAGGAGTCTCGCAGGTCCTGGTAAAGGACTTTGGTGGGCAGACGACGAAAGAGGAGATTATTCGGCTTGCGAAGAAACGAAGGGATCAGTTGTCAAAGGATTTTGTCCGGGTGTTGAAGTACGGTGAGGAGATGCCTGACTGGGTGGAGTACCCGCAGGTGATCTATAAAGAACAGCAGAGTGATGATGACGAGGATGTCGTGAACTACCATATGCCTGGTGGTATGACCATTAAACCTGACAAGGAAGCGCATTCGCATTTCATCCCCTGGTATCATGTGGTGGTCGCTGATGTTGGTGCGATGTATCCGACGATTCTAAAAGCCATGAACATTGGTGCAGATACGGTAAAACTAGCGAAAAAGAATGAATCACCGGATGCCTGGGTGTGGCTCAAGAAGCTGCCGGAAGAGTTCTTCAAAGACAGGGACGTGCTCTGGCGAAAGATAACCCCTGAGGATTCCTACGCTGATAAAGGGTACATGATCGG
>CAYGVY010000388.1:0-1516 GCA_964353435.1 uncultured Thermoplasmatales archaeon
GGGAACTCATCGGTGTCGAAGTTGTCAACCTTCTGAAAAGCTACAACCAAAACATCACACAAATAAAACGAGCCAGATACAGCGCTATTACCCCTTTTGAGATTAACACCGCATTTGACAATCTCACTGAGGTGGACTATAACCTTTCCAGCGCTGGTGAAGCACGACAATTCATTGATTTGGTATGGGGGGCGGTGCTCACGCGATTTATTTCCTTGACGTCTCGTCGACTTGGGCGAGATTTCCTTTCAATCGGACGGGTACAATCACCAACCCTTGCTTTACTTGTCCAACGGGAAAAAGAGATCAAAAACTTTGTAACAAAACCATATTGGCAGATTATCGCTCGACTTAAAAAAGACAAACCCTTGGATGCCAACCATGAGCACGGCGTATTCCGAGAAGAACACCTCGCTCAAGAGATCTATACGAAAATCAAGGAAAGCAAAGAAGCATTGGTACGGGAAGTAAAGAAAATCGTGAACAACGAGCTTCCACCAACTCCATTCAACACCACTACGTTTATACAAGCAGCCTCTTATCTTGGTTTTTCCGCGGCAAAGGCAATGAGCATCGCAGAAGAACTCTATATGACTGGGTTGACGTCGTACCCACGAACAGACAACACTGTCTATCCCCCGTCATTGAACATTAGCAGTATTTTACAGAAGCTCTCAGCTGCTCAGTTTTCTAAAGAAGTCCAAGAAGTACAAACGAACGGAAGGAGCTACCCAACACGAGGGAAACAACAAACAACCGATCACCCCCCGATTCACCCTGTTGATGCGCCGTCTAAAAAACTCAGCGCCGACCAAGCAGCAATCTATGAGCTTATCTGTCGGAGGTTTTTTTCGACACTAGCAAAAGACGCGATCTCTGAGACAACCGATGTATGGTTCGATATCTCCGGGGAGAAATTTATCACCAGCGGGTACCGGCTTGTGGAACCACACTGGAAAAATCTCTATCCCTACATCAAAGACAAAAAGAAAACACTGCCGGAACTGATTGAGGGGGAGAAACTCGACATCGTCCAGATCTTTGTCAAGCAAGACACGACAAAACCACCACAGCGGTACACCCAAGGGGCATTGATCGGGAAGATGGAGCAGCTTTCGCTAGGAACGAAATCTACTCGTCATGAGATTATCAGTAAATTATACAGTCGAAAGTATGTCACCGGAGCGACTCCTATTCCGACGTCAACTGCGATCGCGGTTGTTGATGCGTTGATAAACTGTGATGTGGTAAAACCAAAAATGACCGCTGAGCTAGAATCAGACATGAATGAAATCGCAGAAGGAAAAAAGACACTGGACGCAACCGTAAAGGAATCACGAGAGATGCTCACGAAAGTAATGCAGGAGCTTGAGCCTGAGAAAGAGAATATTAAAACAAACATCACCAACGCTGTCAGAGAGCAAAATACGATTGGAACATGTCCGAAATGCGGCAAACCACTCGTGGTTCGGGTATCTAAGAAAGCGAAACGGTTTGTCGGCTGCACCGGGTACCC
>CAYGVY010000389.1:0-1512 GCA_964353435.1 uncultured Thermoplasmatales archaeon
AATTCCGGCAAGCCATACAAAGGCGCCGCGTTAAACGAAGACGGCAGCTTTATACTTGACATCCCCCCGGCGGTTACGTACAATGGAATTACTGTGACGAACACACGTTACGTTGGCTCGTGTTGCCTTGACGTGGCTTGTGTTCCGCGTGCGGCGCAATTGCTTGCCACAACAGAGGAAGCAGACGACGAAGGAGACAGAAGATGCGCAGGTCCATCACAGGCGTCCTTGTCAGCTTTACGGTAATCCTATTGTTATCCGGCTTAGCGGCCCTTGCATGTCCGGTCGGCGATTTGGACAGAAACTGCAAGGTGGACCTCGGAGACGTTGCGGTTCTGGCCGGCCACTGGCTCGAGGATGGCACTTGCACCGAGCCAAATTGCGCCAACATCGACGGTGCCGGCAGAGTGAACGTGGGCGACTTCGCCCTCTTGGGGCAGAACTGGCGAGAAGACCACTCCGGCTTGATTATCACCGAGTTTATGGCCCTCAACGATTCCAACCTGCCCGACGTCAACGACGAGTACAGGGACTGGATAGAAATCTACAACCCGCTGGACACAACCGTTGACCTGACCGACTGGTACCTGACCGATAACGATTCCAACCTCACCAAGTGGCGGTTCCCTGCCACGGTAGAGCTGGACTCGGGCGAGTTCCTGGTAGTCTTCGCTTCCCAGAAGGACCGCCGTGACCCAGCCGCTCAGTTGCACACGAATTTCAAGCTCGACGACGAGAACGAGGACGTACTGCTCGTCACGCCCAACGGCCGCACGATTGCCCATGGTTACTTCGCCTACCCAAAGCAGCTTCATGATGTGTCGTACGGCCTCGCACAGCACAGTAGAACACTGGTCTTCACGACCGGCGAGGTTTCCTACCACGTGCCCGCGGCCATCGACGCGGATGCCAACTGGACCGGCACCGACTTCGATGATTCAGCGTGGGATACCGGACCCCAGCCCTTGAGCTTTGGCTCCGGTGGCGACCCCATACGCTGCTACAACGACGTCATCTATGCCGCAGGTCAGTACAAGGCCGCCAATGTCACCGAGTACGGCACGGGTGACGGTTTTGGCGGCGCAAGTTCCGGGCCACTGTTAGACCTCGCCACCGGCGCGCCTACCGGCGTCACGGTAGCGCTCACGTACAGTGGCGGCGTGGACTGGCAGTCGAACCCCACCTACGGCGGGACCGACTGCGCCGTCGGCACCGACGCCTACAACACCTTTGGCGGCATTACCGATATGACCGGCGTGCTGACATACGGCAGCACAGGCTGGTGGGTGGACGTTACCTTCACCGGCCTGGACCCGAGCACCGAATACACTTTTGCCACCTCGGCCTGCCGCAGAGACTACACCGGACGGCTCGCCATCTATCAGATAATCGGCGCCGACCAATACACCAACGCCAGCACTCCGGGCGTAGAAATACCCTCGCCGGATAAGGCCGTCTTCGACACGGGCGGCAACTACAGCGAAGGTTACGTTGCACGCTGGACCGGCATCA
>CAYGVY010000390.1:0-1510 GCA_964353435.1 uncultured Thermoplasmatales archaeon
GTGACAACCCTTCTTGCGGAAAAAGAAGTAGATATCCTTGTGGTGCATGATGAAGATTATAAAAAATTCTCTTCTGGTTTGAAGAAAAAGATTTTTGAGAGTGTAAAACCGATTGTGATCGCAGTCGGGAGTCTTGAAGAAGATGATTTACGAGCTCGGATAAAAAAGGTTATTGGAGTTGATTTGTATAAAAAATAAAAATGGTGAAGAAACAAAGCCGACACATGTACAAGGTGAGATTTATCGGATCGCTGGTCCAGTGGTGACTGTTACCGGTATTAACCCTCGGATGTACGATGTGGTTTTTATCGGGGATCTCAAATTGATGGGTGAGGTTATTCAGTTAACCGGTGAGAAAAGTATTGTCCAGGTGTACGAAGATACCTCTGGTATTAAACCAGGGGAACCGGTTGTTGACACTGGCGCACCATTACTGGTTGAACTTGGTCCCGGTCTCTTGACAAGTATCTATGATGGTATCCAACGACCATTACCTATCCTTCGGGATAAGATGGGGGATTTTATCGCCCGAGGAATAATGGAACCTGGATTAAATCGAACGAAGAAATGGAAATTTGTCCCAACAGTAAAAAAAGGAGAGAACGTCCAAGGCGGCAGCATTATTGGGACTGTACAAGAAACCCCTGACATCGAACATCGTGTTCTGACTCCTCCGGACATTGCTGGAATCATTGAAGACATTCACGAAGGAAGTTACACTGTTGATGATGTTATCGGTCATGTGAATGGAAAACCCCTCGCGCTGATGCAGCGCTGGCCGGTACGTATGCCCCGTCCGTTTAAACAAAAACTTATGCCCGATATTCCTTTAATTACAGGGCAGCGGATTTTCGATGCGTTATTTCCTATCGCTAAAGGGGGAACTGCGTGTATCCCTGGGGGTTTTGGGACTGGTAAAACCGTCATGCAACATCAGCTCGCGAAATGGAGTGATGCCGATATCGTTGTCTACATTGGTTGCGGAGAACGGGGAAATGAAATGACCGAGGTGCTTACCGAGTTTCCTGAATTAAAAAACCCAAAAACTGGTGCGCCGCTCATGGAACGAACCGTGCTTATTGCCAATACCAGTAACATGCCGGTAGCAGCACGAGAAGCAAGCGTTTACACCGGTATTACGATAGCTGAGTATTATCGTGATATGGGGTACGGGATTTCCTTAATGGCAGATAGTACCAGCAGATGGGCTGAGGCTATGAGGGAAATTTCCAGCAGACTTGAGGAAATGCCGGGGGAAGAAGGATACCCAGCGTACCTTGCAACAAAACTGGCAGCGTTCTACGAACGATCAGGTCGGGTAACAACGTTAAATGAAAAAGAAGGCAGCATTACTGTCATTGGTGCGGTCAGCCCTCCAGGTGCTGATTTCTCTGAGCCAATTACCCAGAACACCTTGCGCATGGTCAAGGTATTTTGGGCGCTTGATACGAATCTTGCGCACCGTCGTCATTTCCCTGCCATCAACTGGTTGACCTCGTATAGTTTCTAT
>CAYGVY010000391.1:0-1508 GCA_964353435.1 uncultured Thermoplasmatales archaeon
CGGAGAGCTCATGTCAGATTAATAATGACAAATTGGTATCGGACAAGCATTAACACGGTTTTAACTCATGTTTTATACTTCGTGAATCTAAACGTTTGGATTGTTATTTCTCCTGTATCAATCTCGATATTTAATTTGAATTCAAATTCATATGGTCCCTTAACATTGTTAGTAATTTCTCTCGTCTCATCTGAAATAGGACCATATTTTTTTGATTCTACCTGTCTTCTAACGGTATTTATAATACCTCTTTCATCAAGAAAACGAATACGTTGGTCTAGATTTATACCCATGTGCATATGAGCCTTTTTTCCTTTTTTTCCAGCTAATATATCAAAATATTGTTCACCATCGTAATCTTTTACTTTTAATTCAGCCCATGCTTCACTAGTTTTAATACGTAATGATGTGCTCGGTTTAATCCACGTCTTTTCCATATTTTTTCGTCTCCGTTATGAGGATGTTTTGTGCTAATTCTTAACAGTATAAAAAAGAGAAGAAAGGAATGCGGTTGTCTTATACAAATCGTGGGATGTCATAGGGTTTCTTAGCAGGATGCCAGTCGAAATTTAGGCGAAGCAAACCATCGATAGCTTTGGGGAAATACCACCAACAAGGATAGCTTCCTTTGTATTATTTATAATTGAATTATTGAGAATGGAATTATTGTTACTGCTAAGGGAGAGTTCTATCCCCGGACTCCCATTATTTTCAATCCTGTTGCCGCTGATAACATCATAGCTTGATGTTTGTAGCTGAATACCGATGAACGCATGATTAATCATCGTATTGTCGTGATGGTGACTTCACTTGTTGTGGGAAGTAATGAAATTCCATATCCAGCGTCTTTTATTACATTGTTAGAGATGAGTATATTATCACTTAATGAAACCACTTGTATGACAACTTCAGTAGAGGTACCAATAACAGTAAACCCTGCGATAGTGACGTCACTCGACCCTATTTTTACGACAGGGGCTGTCGTTTGTCCTTTGATGATGGCTATGTCCCGGTCTTCTCCAATAACAATCTTCATAACATTTTTAATGACCCAGCATATACCGGAACCAAACTTAAGAAGGAGGCTAGAGTAGTATGGTTGAAATTGCTCCGTTCAAAGGAATGGTTTACAACAGCGAAAAAATAAAAAAACTTGACGACGTCATGTCTCCACCCTATGATATCATCTCAGAAGATATGCAAAACGAGCTCTATAATAAAAATGAGTATAATTTCGTCAAACTCATTCTTGGAAAAATCTCTCCAGATGATACAGATACGAACAACCGGTACACAAGGGCAAAACAACTTTTTGATGCATGGCAGAAACAAGAAATCCTGGTTCCTTCGAACGCTCCCGCAATCTATCCATATAAGGTGGATTACACCATGAATAAAACGAAAAAACAAATGAACGGATTCTTCGTCATCCTGAAACTTGATCCAGAGTATAAATCCGTTAAAGCCCATGAAAAAACACTGGCAAAACCTAAGGCAGATCGTCTGAA
>CAYGVY010000392.1:0-1508 GCA_964353435.1 uncultured Thermoplasmatales archaeon
TGCTTTTTTGTTCCAATACTGCTCAGAATAAGTTTGATGCGGCTGGTCTAACAACTGGGTCTCCACATGATGATAATCAGCATTGGCGACCACAACATCAGCGTTCATGGTTCCTTTTGATGTGTGTACGCCAGTGACTTTTTTATCCGTCACCTCAATTTTTTGTACCTCGCTGTTGAACTCAAAAGTGACACCTTGATCGACAGCGAGACGTTGAAAACCACGTGCGAGCGCCCCAAACCCTCCATCCGGATACCAGACGCCCAGGTTGAAGTCCACATGGGACATCAAGGCATAAAGAGCAGGGGTATCAAACGGTGTTCCCCCCAGAAACACCATGGTGTATTCCAGGATTTTTCGCATCTTAGGATCGGTGATGTATCGTTTCGCATACTCATCCAGACTGGTAAAGATATGCAGTTTGCTTCCCTTCAGCAAGAGTCGGAGGCTGAAGAAATCCCAGAGGTGTCGATATTCTTTGTAGATGAACTCGCTCATTGCTATCTGATATTGATATTGTGCTGCAGCAAGATATTTCTGTAGTTGTTCGCGTCCCCCTTTTTGGTAGCGTTCAAAGAGCTGCAGGTTCTGCTCAAGGTCCGGTGAGATATCAACGATTTCGTCCTTGCTGTAAAACACGCGGTACGCGGGGTTCAACCGCAAAAGCTTGTAATAGTCATCTGGTTTCTTTCCAAATTCCGCGAAGAATTTTTCAAACACATCAGGCATGAGATACCATGATGGCCCCATGTCAAAGACAAAGCCTTTTTCTTTCCAAACGATCGCACGCCCACCAGGTTGGTCGTTTTTTTCAACAATGGTTACGGAATGTCCGTCTTTTGCAAGCAGTGCTGCAAGGGACATACCACCGAACCCAGCTCCAATCACGATGACGTTTTTCCCTGACATGATACTCCCTTTTTTACCAACGAATCCGTATCAGCATAAATATCTTAAGTTTATATCAATTTATACGATATTCTGATACAGTTATGATTTATTTCTTCTCGTTTTTATCGGATAACCATCGTTTTTTGAAATAGCGATAGACAAGTAAATAGAAGGAAAGCATGGAGAAGTTATAGAAGAAATCCTCAAGTGGTATAGTGAGAAATCGTCCGTTCCATAGACCATCACCACCCCAAATGGCTACAGGATTATACGACACGATAGGTATGGAAGTTAACAGATAGTTGAATATCATAAAAGGAATCATGGAAATACCAATGTAAAGCCAGTAGTTGCGCGATTGCAGAATGTCTGGGAAACGCCATACTGCAACGATGAAAAAAAACGCGCATGACATCAAGGCAAGAATCGTATAATCCTGATGATAGAATGCAATGCCGCCAAGGATGAACAGCACAATGAGACCGATGTAGAACCATTTGTTGTACCTAATCGTTTTATCAGGAATGAAATGCTCAAGATTCTCGTAAATAAAAATACAGGAATAAGGTACCACAACAAAGAATAATATCTCCTCGATTGGCAATCCGATGATAGAG
>CAYGVY010000393.1:0-1502 GCA_964353435.1 uncultured Thermoplasmatales archaeon
GCATCAAATGCGGGACAACCAGCGTTACCCCAATTATCCAAGAAAAACCACGCACCATCACAAAAGGGTTCTATGAGGTCCCGGTCTGCGCTCGACGACATCTCAGCAAACCAATAAAACGCATGACCCGAGAAACTCGATCTCTTACGGCATCATTTAGTGAAAACGAATGTATTCAGCGATAAATACACTATCAACGGTTTCTGCATGACCATCAACCATGAAAATGCCGCTGCATTTCACATGATAGCGCCAATAATTCATAAACCCCATGAATCGCTCATGATTAACACTAATTACTTCCATATTTACCACAAGAAAAACCTTATCGGTCATGGTTTCAATGTTGAAGAAATGTAGAATAAACATGAAATGGTCCAGATGGACGTCTTTAGCAGAGAACCAGATCGTCTCAGAAGGGATAGTAATATATCCAGCATTTTTTTTATTCACAACCATAATCGGTTTCACGGTTGCTCGTGTCGAAAGAACCGCTGACCAGGTTGCGGTGTATTCTGGTGAGTTGAACTTACCCCAGAACCAACCAAAGTGAAAGCATGCTCGTGCACTGACATCCCAATTATGATCATGATACCCAGTGCCTTCTACATTCATGGTCGTATTGTCAATTGTAATCGTACCTGTTACGGTTGCTCTAGGGAGAACTACTGCCCACCAATCCCCACTCTGATGTTGTCCTTTCCACCCTTTTGTACACCCTACAAAACGCAACACTGCGGCACTTCCAGGAAAATCGAATGACACGTTATAAATGAAGTTCCCGGTGATATTGTTAATGGACCCGGCAAGTATTGTTTTTCCATGAATCTGAACTAAGGGAACCTTTGAGGACGCGAAGATTTCTTTCAAATGATATGAGATGGAATCGTGGGTGATTAGGACTCCGTCTTTGTAAAGATCGAGCCGTTGAAAAACAAACCCTTTCCCGAATGCGCTGATAATACGAACGCTCATCTGGACAGAGTAGCCATTGGAAAACATCGCATCGAAGTACCACCATTCGGTATACAGAAGCATTCCATGTCCGTGAAATGCGTCGTCACCGAGTTCAATATTTTGTGGAGAAAAACCATGACTGCTGTCAATATTTTTTTTATCAACAGCAAGCCCAGTAAACGAGTTCCCTACAACCAAGATGAGAATGAGCAATAGGAAAGCGATACGTTTCATGATTTTCAAAATAAAAAGGTTCTTTGGTATTTATATAGTTTCTCCTATAATATTTCGTGGGAAACTCAGTAATACCATTGTAGAACCAGCGTAATACTTTTTAAGGGATGATTGCTTCATGGTTTCTACAATCCTGATATGCGGGTGTAGTGTAGTCTGGTATCACTTAAGCTTGCCAAGCTTAAAACTCGGGTTCAAATCCCGGCGCCCGCACTCTGTTTTTTATATGTTTTGTATATGAAGGTGCATATGCAGGTGCATACCTATCTGCATCACAGAATTACTTGCATAGATACCAGGATACAGAGGTG
>CAYGVY010000394.1:0-1500 GCA_964353435.1 uncultured Thermoplasmatales archaeon
TCTTGAGCAAATCCGATAACATTCTTAGGCGTTACCTGAAGATTTGGCGGAGTAGGACAATTTAATAGAATAGCGTGTGTATATGTTTCGGTTACAGTAAAATATATTTTTTTTGTTTTACCGTAATACTCTATATTTTGAGCGAGACATGCTCTCTCATACTCTTGCTTGCAATGTATTGATACACAATAGTCGCTAAAAAATTTAACTCTTATATATTTTACGGCTTCATCCCGAAATAGGTAATTAGGGAGTGAAGCCTTTGTTCTTTTACTTAATAATTCCAATTTCTTTATTTAAATAATAAACCTTATTTTCAAAATTTAAAATAGTGGGTTAATTATTAAAATTAATATATTGATAAATTAGAATAGTTTAACCCTTATAGTAAAGTATTTAAACAGAAAAAGACATTGATTATTATATTTTATATTAAGGGGATAAAAAAATGGAAAAAAAAGCAGGATTAGGAATTTGTATCATAATAGTATTGATGTTGATAATGACAAGTTTTGTAAGTGCACTTAATTTAAATCCATTAGAAAAAAGGAATCAATTCGATTTTTATCCATTTAAAATCATATGCGATCCATATCCCCAGTTTGATGCATTTAAACAAGTATGGAACGGATCAGCTTGGGTAGATGAATGCTCTGTCATTAATGGTTCGATAGTTAGATTTAATATTACTGTTGAATATCACGACATTGATCCTGAGGATCATTGTTATATGGTTAGTCAAATAGAAATTATTGATGATTTAGGCGATTTTGAATACATTGGTAATCCATGGATATCTGAGAGTGGAATTAATCCCGATGATTATTTAATTTTTGATCCTATCACTAATATTTATAAATGGAATTTCTATAATAATATAACTCTTTCTGAAAAACTTTCTTCATATAATAGGACATTATATTTTGAATTTGATGCAAAGGCAAATACTGAAGGTACATTAGTTAATAATGTATGCATAAATGGAACAGAGCATTGTTGTAATCAACCATGTTCTAGTGAAGCCAATGCAACAGTTTATGTTGAACCAGAGCCATACCCAAATATTGATTTAACGAAATATGTTAAAGATAATAATATCTGGAATAAAACCACAACAGTTAAGGTTGGAAATGATGTTGAATTTAAAATAATTGTGAACAACACAGGAAATACGATAATAACAAGATATGCTATTAAAGATGATCTTCCAACTTTTTTAACCTATAATAACGATGCAAACATCACACCATCTTCATCTTCTGCACATCATTTACAGTGGAACCTTACTAACTTGAGTATAAATAAAACAATAGAAATAGTGTTCACAGCACATGCAAATGCAACAGGTGAAGATGATAATTATGCCAATGTTACAACATATGAAGGACCATATGACGATGATATAGCACATGTTATAGTTGAAGAGACCCCCATTGGCGAATTGTTATGCGAAAAGAAGGTATGGGACCCAGACACACAACAATGGGCAGAACAAATCAA